>JBHIXQ010000145.1:0-6235 GCA_041984705.1 Leptonemataceae bacterium
ACCGATGGAACAGGCGAAACCACCACCATCACTCTGAAAAACATCCGTACGGACATACAGCTGGAAGGGAAAGTGTTTCAGTTTCAACCAGACGACAATGACCAGATAGTGGCCAATCCACTGGTAGAGTGAAGTCCGGCACATATAAAAGATTAGCCCTTTCGGGAGTAGACAAACCATGGTATTAGCGAAAAGAGTGGGAGCCATTCTAAAGGAATCCCGGGAAAGCCGTAAGCTTTCCGTGCGCGATGTAGCGCGGGAAACCAACATGACCCCCAAGTATATTGAGGCCCTGGAGGCAGAGGATTACTCTCAATTTCCCGGTGAGACCTACACCACAGGATTTCTGCGAAGTTATGCAGAGTATCTAAATCTGGATAGCGATCATATCTTAAATCTCTATCGCGGGATTCAAATCGATCAAAGCCAATCCCCGGTGGAAGAATTAACAAGATCCACAAGTTCTGTTTCCTTTCGCATGCCGGACAAACAATACATCCTGGGCGGAGTTGCCCTGGCGGTTATTGTAGGAATCATAGCTCTATTCGCTTCCGGTACAGTTTCCCTTCCTGAGTTTGGCGGTGGCAGCGAAGAAGTTGCCTGTTCCGATCGAGCAATGCAGGAAATACTCCTGGCGGCTGAAGGAATCACTCCGGGCATGGAGACCATGACCAGGGAGAATGCTCTTACCTTCAGGCAGGAAGGAGCCAACGTAAAGATGTGTCTGGAGACCATCGATGATACACGGCCCGAAAGAACGGTGGCCGTGGTTCAAATCATTGTTGATGGCGGAGAACCTTATTCCTTTCGAGCAGCCCAGGGAGAAAGTGTGGTTCTGGATCCAGCCACAGAAGCTCTGTCTGGATTGAGCAAGCCACTGATTGTTACGGCTCGAACTCTGGGAGAAACTACTGCGCGAGTTCAGATAGAAACAGGCACCGGAGCAGAAACACCCCAGGGAGATGAAGAAATCATTCGAGTAACCCTGGAATTCATTCAGGACTCCTACATCGAATGGGTAAACGATGGGGTGGTGCATAACGGAGTCTATTTGAAAGCGGGTCAGCGAAGAACTCTGGAAGCTACCGGTAGTCTGGAAATCAAAGTAGGTAATGGCGCCGGTGTTCGCATCATTCGTCCGGGTCAGCCGCCGCGACTGGCCGGCCCTCCGGGAAAAATCGTCAAGATTCGATACAGAAAAGTGCCCGGTCAGCTGGACCCGGCCAAAAAGGTGATCGAGGAGCAGATCCAGGTAGCACCGTAAATGGGACGTTCGTTTTTCATAACGACCCTCGGCTGTCCCAAGAATGCCGCCGATAGCCGGCAAATGCACCGATCGCTTCTGCGAGAGGGGTATGAGCCGGCTGACAGCCCCTACACTGCAGATTACCATCTAATCAATTCCTGTTCCTTTATTGAGTCCGCCAGAGAAGAAACCATACAGACCATTCTGGAAGGAGCCGAGATCAAGCAGGAGCATCCGGATCAGAAACTGGTGCTGGTGGGCTGCTTTACGGAAAGATATCAGGCGGCGGTTCGAGATGAATTGCCGGAAGTGGACTTTTCCTTTGGCACCGGGCTTTATCATCGCACCGGAGAGTTGATTAGCGAGCAGTATGGCCCTCCGGCCGTTCACGATCCACTGCAGCCATCGGTTTTTTCCGGAATGGAGTTCGATGGGCAGGCCTACGCGCCTGTGAAATTGAGCGAAGGCTGCGATCGCAAATGTGCATTCTGTGCAATCCCTTCTTTTCGCGGGAATTTCCGCAGTCGCGATGAATCGGAAATCCTGGAAGAAATCCGGGATCTAACGGCAGAGGGTGTGCGAGAGGTATGTCTGGTTAGTCAGGATACCAATGCCTACGGCGGAGATCCCAGGAAGATTCTGGACATTATCGCTAGAATGCATGAAATCCAGGATCTCTCCTGGATTCGACTTCTATATATGTATCCAGATGCACGCACCAGACGCTTTCTGGAGGGCTGGAATCCTTCTGATTTACCAAAGCTGGTGCCCTATCTGGAAAGCCCTGTGCAGCATGCTTCCAGCAAGATGCTGAAGGCCATGAATCGGGCCGGTAATCGAAAGCAGTTTGCAGAGCTCTTTAGTCTGGCCAGAGAGAAAATACCAGGTCTTGAGATTCGCACATCCCTGCTTCTGGGTTTTCCTGGCGAGGATTCCCGGGACATCGATGAAGTGCATGCATTTCTGGACGAATGCCGGCCGGAGAAACTGGCACTTTTTGCCTACAGTCCGGAGGAAGGAACCACTGGATTCAATCTTCCCGGTATGCCAGAGCCTGGTAGAACTACTGACATCATAAATGAAGTGAGGGATCACCATCTAACACTGCTAAAGGATATCCATCTATCCAGACAGGGGCAAATCTTTGAATGTATGGTGGACGAGATTTCAGAAGATGGTATGGTGGTGCGCAGAAAGCAGGATGCGCCAGAAGTGGATGAAGTCATACATATAGATATGGATTCTGAATCCCCCGCTGACCCCTCAATTAATGTGGGAGATCTTGTTTCCGTAAAGGTTACCGGTTTTTATGAATACGATATGTCCGGTGAGCTGGTGGCTTCTGGATTGTCCGGAGCGCAGAAGGAGAGCCGGGTATGAAAGGGCAGTGGAATATTCCGAATATACTCACCGGCCTTCGCGTAGTCTCGGTGCCATTCTTTATCTATTTTATTCTTTCTCCCAATATTACGTTTCGCATTATCGCATTCGCCCTATTTGCGCTTGCTTCCATCACAGATCTTATAGATGGATATCTTGCGCGAAAATGGAACCAGGAAACCGAGTTTGGCAAATTCATGGATCCCATGGCCGACAAAGCTCTGGTGCTGGGCGCTTTCATTACATTCCTATTCTTATCGGATCAAGTGCAGATCTGGATGGTGCTCTGTATAATCGGTCGCGACATGTTGATTACTGCGCTGCGGTACCTGGCTATTCATCGAGGTAAGAGCCTGCGAACCAGTATGTTTGGAAAAATCAAAACTACGTTTCAGATGTTTTCCATCGCAGTGATTCTACTCAGCTTTCTGATGGTATCTTACAAGGAAAGGGGCGCCATCAATTCCATGTACAGTCAGGCCCGGGAAGAGGGCATCGGTCCCGTGCATGTGGCCCAGGCTAACCTGCAGGAATTTCTGGCCGGTAACGTGGATTCTGTACTCTACGGGCTATCCAGCTTTGTGCCTTATTATCTAATGCTTTTTACAACCATTCTTACCATTATTTCCGGAATCCGGTATTTCGTGACCAACTTTCGTCTGTTTTTACCGGACCGGAAAAAGCGCCGCGCCATGACCGAGCCGGCCGGGGAAAATGAACTTTAGTCAAAAGGGAGAGCCGGAAAATGAAGGAGCTACTGAAAAAGATTATCGCAGGTGAGGATCTCACAGCGGAAGAAGCCACCCGGGCCATGACAGCCATCATGAGCGGTCAGGCAGGCGAGATTCAGACAGCAGGTTTTCTTACGGCTCTGGCCCTGAAAGGGGAAACAGGCACCGAAATCGAGGCTTTCTCCCGGTCCATGCGTAAGGCAGCGGTTACCTGGCCCAGCCGATCCAGCTCTGTCATCCTGGATACCTGTGGAACCGGCGGCGATAGCTCTGGTATTATCAATGTCAGTACGGTGGCGGCCATGGTCATGGCCTCTCTGGGAGTGCCGGTAGCCAAACATGGAAATCGCGCTGTTTCCAGTCCCACCGGTTCTGCAGATGTCCTGGAAGAGCTGGGTATTTCTATGTCCTTAAGGCCCGAGGAAGTGGCGGATTGTCTGGAGAAGGTGGGGATGTGCTTTCTATTTGCGCCAACCTGGCATCCAGCTATGAAATTTGCGGCTCCGGTTCGAAAGGCTCTGGGAGTCCGGACAGTATTCAATCTACTGGGGCCCATTACAAATCCTGCACCGGTATCCCATCAGATCATTGGAGTATTTGACGGCCGATTCCTGGAGCCCCTGGGGGATGCTCTGGCGGGTCTGGGAAGAAAAGGCGCCTGCGTAATTCATTCCAAGGATGGCCTGGATGAGCTTTCCATAGCTGCTCCAACGGACTATATCCTCATTCGAGATGTGCGCATCGAAAAGAAAGGCCAGTTCAAGCCCGAGGATTTTGGCATTAAACCCATGGAAATCGACAGCCTCAAGGTGGCGGATCGCCGGGAGTCTGCGCGCCGGGTTCAGGCCATTCTGGAGGGCAAGGGATCGGATGTAGAAAATGCCATGATGGCAGCCAATGCAGCTCTGGCCTACCATCTGGTGCATCCGGATGTTGATCTAAAAAGCTCCTATGAGAAATGTATGGAGTCTCTGAAGCAGGGTAAGCCCATGGATGTGCTGGAAAAGTGGAGAGCCTTCCATAACAACTCTGCCAGCGTCACCTCTGTTGGCGGCTGAATCTACTTGCCACCAGACCCGATTGGCGGACTTTAGCCCCATGAACCCTCAGGCCTTTATCGCACAGCAAACAGCCAGTCCGGCGCCGGCTCCTGAAGCCTCCGGCCCCAAAGGAGAGCAATCCTCCGGTCCTTTCGGCGGAATGTCTTCCACTCTTATCATGATTGTAGCTGTTTTCGCTTTTATGTACTTCTTCGCCATTCGGCCTCAGAGAAAAGAAGAGAAGAAAAAAAAGGAAATGCTCGCAGCTCTCAAAAAGGGAGACACTGTGATTACCACAGGCGGCATCATCGGAAGCGTACACAGTATCAAATCGGATTCTGACTCCATCATTCTGAAAGTGGGCGATAACACTCGTATTGAAGTGCTTCGCAGCGCTATAGGCTCGGTTAGAGATCAGAGCGCCAGCCCGGCCAATGACGATGGATCCGACAAATCTGAAAAAACCGAACGCTTTCCGAAGGCCAGCAAGAAATCTGCAAAAAAATAGAGCCCGGAAAGCCATGCATAGAATACAAACGTTTCTTTTTGCTTTCGCACTCGGTCTGGCATTTCAGACCGTAGTGGCTGAGGAGCCTGTGGCAGAACCTGCCCCCGAAGCCCCGGCCGATACCTGGAAAGAAGGTATTGTGCAGGAGTTTCCCACTCAGTACGAGCAATATATTCCAGGATACGAACAGGGACCCAGCGAATCCCTGGAAGTGGAGGCCGGGCCGGTGGATACCACTCCGGATACCGAACCAGCCACGAATCCGGGAAGCTCGGATTCCGATTCCGATAGCTCCTGGACCGAAATGTTTGCCGATCGAAATGTAATTAACATACTACTTCTTGCCGGCATCGTGCTTCTATTTGTGATCTATCAAATTAGATCCGGTGGCAAGCGGCGAGGATAAGACCAGTTATGAATCGAATCCCCAAAAGAACTATTGTAACCCTGTTGACCGCCGGATTTTTCTTCCTGGCTTTCTATCCCAACCTCGCCGTGCGAGATATTTCTCTGGTTTTCCTGGAATACTATCGCACCGAGGATGGAACCCGAGTTGAGGTAGAAAAGAGCAAAGTAGATGCATTCCTCAACAATCCAGATACCGGTCTGCATCAGTACTTTCCCAATGCGAAGTGCGATTTTGAACCGCGCAAGGGAGTGGCCGAAGGTCGTCATTGTGTATTTCAGACCAGGTTTATTACCAGCGCAGAGTTCAATGAACTCATGCAGGCCTATCCTGCACTCCTGGATGATCGCAGAAGTGAAATCCAGCCCCATGCCCTGGAAGGATTCTTCGCATTCCTCACTGATAAGGCCATCAAGCCTCTAACCATCAAACTTGGTCTGGACCTTCAGGGTGGTATGCGCGCTATCTTTGTTGCGGATTACGATACCTACATCGCCAAGCTGAAAGAGAAATACAACCCGGTGGTGGCGGATCTGAATACCAAAATTCGCACCGGTCAACTCCAGGGCGAAGATAAGGCCAACGCAGAAGCCCGGCTGGAGGAGATTGAAGATATACTGTCTCCTACAGAAGAAAGAAAACTGGAGCTACTGCGACAGGCCAGAGATATTATCGACAAACGATTGGTGGCGCAGGGACTTACTGAATCCGAGATTCGCATTCAACCAGGTTCTTACAGTATTGCGGTGGATATGCCTGGAGCTGCCAACAGTTCCGAAGTTCTAGAAAGGGTGCGAGATACAGTGACTGTAGAATATCGCATTGTAAACGACAAAGCCACCGAGAGAATCCAGAACATGGATCTCACAGAGGAAAAGAAGGAAATCATAAAGATCTATCAAAGTCCCAGGCCGGATGAGGTGC
>JBHIXQ010000146.1:0-6209 GCA_041984705.1 Leptonemataceae bacterium
AGTCATGACCATAATTGGAGGCTGTCTGTATTGCCTGGGAATCATTACAGCTACGGTTGGCATACCGATGATTTTTATGGGTCTTCGAGCGATGAAAGCTTCCGACCGGGTACTGCATTATCTGCATACCAAGAATCATGAAGATGCCCTGGCAAGCCTTACAGAATATGGTAGCTATTTCAAGATTCAGGGAATTCTCGCGCTGGTGGGCATTGCCCTGACCATCGTAGCCTCCTTTATCTATCTTGTGATTGCCATCGTTCTGATTGTGAATCGATAATTTCGGAGTCCCGGGTCTCTGGTTACCAGCGGTCCCGGGCTTTTGCATCGAATCATGCAGTTATCACTGAAATCTCTACTGCCAGGACTCTGCCTGCTGTATCTGGCCTGTATAACCGGGCCTCCAGATTTGCCGGAAGAGTCCGGTCAGGGGCCCTGTTCCTATGAGCTCCAGGTAGATGGCCAGAAGCGCCTGCTGAATGGCGCATGCCCTCCTGTAAAAATCTCTACTCTCTGGAAAAGCTTTCCCGCCTGGTTTCAGGATCGATTTCGCTTTTATCCGGATGAAGTCTTGCGAAATAAGCTGCGACTGTATTCTGGACCGGGAGTTTCCCGTGCTCTGATAATCGACGGAAAGCGCTATGATCTGGTGGATCCGGAGCTGATGGTTCGATCAGAAACTAAAATCACCATCGAATAGCCCCGGCCCCCCGCCGGGACACATACTATCCAGATCTTTTGGCGAACAGGAATCGGGTGCAATCTTCGATTTTGCCGGCTTCTAGATACTACCAAGGACATTCATTTTCGTGGGGGCACTGCTGACCGGAATTTCTTCAATTCCGATTTCCGGTAGTTGGGTCTCAATGCGAAAGCATCGAGTGGTGGTATTATTCTGGCCGCGATGACTCTCCACTTGATATAGAACAATATAAAGATAATCAGACTTCTGTGGATGATCTGGTACAAGGAGCTGTGCACTATTCTGGATACTGATATCATGAGCGCTATGATACGGATGAGCGCTGATGATGCCGTTCATCCATTGAGCTATGGGAATCTTTGAGCGCCCCTTTCCTCTGTTAAGAAATAGCCAATGTTCGTATTTTCGTTCTGGATGGCGTTCAACGGTAAGTCTGTATTCCATAAGTATGCGGGCCAGGGACAGCTCAATTGGCGCATTTCCCATAACCGGAAACCCTTCCGACTTTTTGCATTCCCGGTACTCCGCTTCAGGCAGCACCCAACAAAGAAAAAGGCCCGTGCTGGTTTTGCTCCAGACGGGCCTTATGCTTGGCTTTCCTGTTGTAGGCTTTGCCCGATGGTTTCACCTTATTCGGTGGCAAGGTCTGTTTTCGCGCCTGTGCGCGAATGACCTTCAGGGTTTCACGCTTCATACTTTAATAGACGGACTTTCTGGAATAAGTTGCAAGGTTTTTTCCATTCTTACGGTTCTGGGCCTGCACCTTTGCTCAATCGCATTGGCACGTAAATTATCCTTGATTCGCCCGGCATAGAGAAGGCCATAAGTTGTGATCCACTCAGGCATAAAAATCTCCAGGCCCCCAGGTATAAAATTGAAAGCTTCAATTCCTGTAATTCTTTCAATACTGTTGTTTGTTTCATTCAGCTGTTCCAATCTGGTTTTTGGCGTGGACGGGGAAGATACTGTGGATGCGGCCGATGCCGCCGGTCAGATGAACCAGGCAATAACGGCCAAGCTGGCTCAATGTATTCGCGAAAGCTCTACTAGCTCGTCCACATCCTTTCCGCCCGGGGGACCTTGCGTGGGAGCTCTGGTAACGGATCGATTGCTCAAAAAAGGAGATGTAGAGACCTGCGTTGCCACTTTGCTCAGCTGGCAATGTCCGGCAGCATCAGATAGCACCGGAATGTACCTGTTGGTCCAGGGGATGAATCAATACGCAATCAATTGCCCGGTCAAATCTGTACCTTTTCTCATAAACGATGTGGGTCCTTCCTGGCAGGGTAACATCCTTTCCCTCACCATGGATGAGCCAGTGTTCTACTATGCCTGTTTCTAGAAGCCCATTCGTTTTCCCGGGATTCGAAGCGGCTGACTAATGCGAACAGAGGCGTAAAAAGACCGATTCGGGCCCACCGGATGCCCGAATGCTGGACCTATATCATACCGAGGATCGTTCCATTATTCTCCTCAGTCGATCCAGTTCCGGGCTTTGATGTTCCCATTTCTCCAGCACGCCAATCAAACGAATGCATTGTTCCCGGTCTCCCTGTAGCCGGTAGATGTCTGCCAGATTCAGTAGATTCAGGATGTGCCGGGGGTTCCGCAGACGACATCGTTCCGCAAGGTCTGTAGCATGAATTAGCTGACCAGAGCGTTTTAGCTTCAGAGCCGCGCGAAAGAGCAGGTTTTCATCCACTGGATTGAATTTGTGGATTTCCGACAGAGTAAAGGAAGAGTGATGGCCGTTTTGATAGTGCCGGGATGCATGGGCTGGCACGGCTCCGTTTGCAGGCCCCGGTTCCGCTTGTTCCAGGATAGATCTGTGGGCAGAAGGTTCCCGGGACTGCGGGGCGAATCGGATGGAGAGCAGGCTCAGATCATCCGTGATTTCTCCATTGTTTCGGATATTGCTTTCGATGGCTGATAGATCGGCATCACTTTGTTCTACGAATTCCAGAAAATGCAGCTCATCTTCATTCATTCGTGGATCGCTTCCCGCATCCACCTGGTACAGCCAGTCATCGCGCCCATCGGAGCCGGCCACAATTATATCTCCTGGCGCAAGGGGCAAACAGCTGATCTGAATCTCCGGGAAGCCATCCACCATACCTATTTTGGGATGGATGGGCTCTTCGGTAAAAGAGGCTGCTCCCTGGCGTAAGAGTACCGGCCTGGGGTGCTCGAAATTGGCATAGTACATCAGTCCGGATTCGTTATCTACGAGACCGATCACTGCAGAAATCATCATACTTCCATCAAAGGATATGAAAACGCTCTGAAGCTCCAGAAAGCATTGTTTCAACCATTGTTCCGGATAATAATTTCGCGCCGCGGCAGCATTCCTTGTTCGCTGCACCAGAGCGCGAAATACAGTACCCATGACAAGACCACCACCAGCCCCCTGCATGGATTTTCCCATGGCGTCTCCGTTGGCAAACAGAGTGTAATCGCGGCCCAGCAGTTGAATGGTATGTACGGAACAGTAATCGCCGCCGATTTCGCCGGTCCATTTTCTGAATTCGAATTTCTTTTTCTGCCGGATGAGCATCTCTGCTGTGACAGAACTTCCCTCCTGAACTTCATTTCTCCATAACGGCCGTAACAGCAGAGAGGTAAGAAAGTAATCACCATCCTGACGTTCCTTGATGAGACGTAGTTTATCGTAGGACTGATTCAGTTGTTCTGTGCGCTCTTCTACCCGGGCCTCCAGGGTTTCATTCAACTGCTCCACGCGATTATGCAGGCCCATGAATCGGCTCCCCAGCATTATGGCTATACCCAGAATGAAACTGGCAAAGGCATAAGGTGCCAGATCCAGGCCAGTCTCGATAAGCCGGACTTCCAGAAGTATATCATGGACGGCACCGCAGGTAAGAAGCAATGTACCCAGCGTTAAATACCGTGCATCCATGTTACCTTCCCTGGCTGCGCGAATGATGTAGTATCCAAGATAAATTAGAACAGGTATTGCCAGAATCATCCAGAGCTCAAGGCTCACCCTTACTACGGGAAAATGGCCCAGAATCGTGGAAAGCCCCAGGATTGCCCCCGCCACTGCGATTGCTATTCCAGTGCGGCTATATTTTCTGTAGAATAGATGCGATAGAAACAGTAACAGGAGCGGAACCAGGCTGAACAATAGCAGATGCTCGACCCTGTTTCTCCACAGGGGAACGGCAAAGTTACGAATCGTTCCTGTCTGGCTGAGCCACATTCCGGCTGCGGCAATGGAGAATAAACCAAAGAACAGATTATGTTTTTCGGATCGGCGGCGAACGAATAACAGCAGATGGTAAAAACCGACAAGAAAGTAGGAGGACAAAAGCAACAGGTGAATAATTTCATTTGTGTAATATCGATTCACAATTTCATCGGCGGGTCCAAGAGCCATATCTGTTTCTCGCACACGGAGAGGATAATCTCCGTTTGAATAGAGTGCGATGGTAATGTATTCAGGCATCGCGCTGTCGGCGCTAGATGGAGCCATCTCTTTGAGGTTCAAAACCTTGAGTAGAGGAATGCGATCTCCCGATGCATAGGGTTCCAGTGATCCGGTCTGTCCGATCATTTCCGTGCCTATGTAATATCGCGCCACATCGGTCACTTCGCCATTGTAGAATGCCATGGGTGAATGTGTGGCCAGAAGCGTACGAATTTCCGGTGACAGACGTTTGCGAATTGTGACCCAGCCTTCATAGAACTCCAGCAGGCTCTCCCGCTCTGTTATGTTTCCCGGTAAACGGATACGCTTCCAATTACCATCGGAATTGGGCCAGGCAGGGTCCCAGCCCCTTCGATATTCCCATACTCCGGTCAGGGAATATGGATCGGAATTCTCATCGGTTTCTTTTCGTTGCTGCGGGCTCAAGGAATCAATTTTTTCATTCTCTGACCTGGTGTGGGAGGATGGTTCGGAATTGGACGCATCAATGGGAGCGGGACCTTCGGCTGGAAGTCCTTGCAGGGTCAGGATCATCAAACAGAAAAAGACAGCGAAGAGCCGTCTTTTTCCATAGATTGATTCTGATTGTATCGCGGGATTGCTTTTTGGTCCAGAACTACATTGCATGGTTCGTTTCCATTCTCTTGAAATCAACCTGTACAAAATGCTATCCTCCAGCAGGAAATAAGATGCCTCCCCATAGGAACTATGGGGAGGCGAGTGGAGAGTGCCTCAAGGGCTATAGGAGCATCCGGAACAGCTGGAGTGCCGTTCATAGCCGGTACTGGCCATACACATGGATCGTTCCCACATGCACAGATAGTGATCGGCGGAGTTCCGGAGAGCATCCGTGTAGGGTGTGAAATTTGGAATATTGTTCTCCATGTCCTGGAGGAAGTATCCTACAAGTCCAACGTGAGCGAAACCATACACATCGAAGTAATGGTTGCCCGAAGATTGCTGCGGTGGAGCGTTCTGACCCATGCATCGATCCTGCTCGAACTCATCCTTAAAGCTCAATCCATAGGTGCCCACCTGGAATCGAGGAGCCGCTTGCTTCGCAGGGGTATTGAAGTCTGTGCCCAGGCCCACTGGAATTCCGTGGTCCACCGCATCGGCCAGCCCCTGAGCAAACATAGAGGTGGAGCCTTCGCAGGTTACAGGTCCTGCCGGCGTCTGCCCCTGATCGTTTACATATTGAGTCATTTGATCAGGACCGGTGCGAAGCCCAACCATCCCCTGGATTTCCTTGAGTTTGGCAAGTTGGGTATTCGTAAGTCCTCTTTCATGACCTCTGTTATTGGCTGCATGGGATCCACTACCCTGCATTCTACGATGTAACCATCCATGACTTACATGCACCGGGTACTTTTGTTGCGAATTCGCTCGAATTCTACTGGCTCCATCCAGGGGTGCGTTGGAACCTACCAGAGCGTCATTCCAGGCTGCGCGACTGATGTGCGCAAAGTCAATTAGCATGCCTTTTTCCTGCAATGCATGTAGTAGTTCTCGTCCATCGTTTGTCAGGCCAATGGGATTGGGACAAACGGTTTCTGTTCCGTCGTTATAGCAGGAATGGGGATCCAGAGCTCCGCCTGACTTGGCCAGCTCAAACCACTTTTGCAATCGAATCAGGCTGATGTCTCCATCTCTCCAGTTCCCATTATTGATTCGCACGTAATCGTTGGAAAACAGGCTATCGCACCATTTTCCGGATTCCACCAGCTTATATTTTTTCGAGATCTTATCGCATCGATTCTTGCGACAAAGACATAGATCTTTTCCCTTCTCAAAGGCAGTATTCACATTATATAGAAAATTGTAAGCCGCCTGGAAGTTTGCCTCGCCGGAGAATCGATTGGGTGCATGGGCTACCATCTGAAAGGATCGAACTCCCTCCTGATGTAATTTATTTAATCCCCATCGCCAGTCGTATCGAGCTTTGAAGGCAGCGCATTCAGAGCGAACATCTGGATCTTCGGTGCAACTGGCCAGTCCTGGATCAATGCCATAGATCGCCTTAATCTGCTTATGATAGTTCACCATATTGGTGTAGGT
>JBHIXQ010000147.1:0-6202 GCA_041984705.1 Leptonemataceae bacterium
TATGCGATGGGTCCGTTTTCCTTCAGAAGCCTGGCTACTTTTCTGGCCAACTCCAGTCCATAAGGTTCCTGGCTGAGCTGCTCTAGACTTGCCTGCTGCTCGGGACTGAGTTGTTCGTTCACATGAGATCCTGTAAAACTCGCTGCCTCATATCAATGGAAAAACATGCGAAGCTTTTCCTGGTGTGCATTCGTAAAAATCACCGGTCGCCAGAAAAAGGCATAAAAAGAAGATTTCCCGCAGTTCAGATGTCCGGTCCCTGGTTCCTATGATCACGTTTTTTCGAAGTCTGGGCCCCGGCCTGCTGTACGCCGGGGCGGCCATTGGTGTTTCTCATCTGGTGCAGTCCACTCGTGCCGGTGCGGAATATGGCTTTCAGTTGATATGGGTAATCCTTATCGCAAACGTAATCAAATATCCATTCTTCGAGATCGGGCCCCGTTATACGGTAGCCACCGGCAAGAGTTTACTGGAAGGCTATCGCGAAATGGGTCGTTCCGCAGTGGTTCTTTACCTTTTAATCACCGTTGGCAGTATGTTTATAGTGCAAGCTGCAGTCACGGTGGTTACTGCCGGGCTTGCGACCCACATCTTTAAAGTGCAGTTGCCACTCTGGGTTATTAGCTCCAGTCTTCTCGCGATTTGTGGGGCCATCCTGGCCGTGGGCCGGTACAGGCTATTGGACAAGTCCATGCGACTGATTATTCTAATCCTCACCGTTTCCACGATTATCGCCGTTGTGTCCGCTTTTGGTAATCCGGCTCCATCCGCCAATGAATCACTTAAACAATTCGATTGGAGCGATGCAGCCAGCATTGCATTTTTAATTGCCCTGGTGGGTTGGATGCCGGCCCCAATTGATATTTCCATCTGGCATTCCCTGTGGACAATTGCCCGCAAGAGACAGGATGGGCACATGCCATCCATGCGCGATGCGATGCGCGATTTCCATGTAGGTTACTGGGGCACTACGTTTCTAGCAGTGTGTTTTGTTTCTCTGGGAGCCCTTGTTCTTTATGGATCTGGCGAAGCGCTTTCGCCTCGGGCCGCAACATTCGCCGGTCAGCTCATTGAGATGTATACAAAGAACCTGGGGCCTGCTTTCTTTTTCATAATTGCCATCGCTGCGTTTACCACTATGTTCAGTACAACATTGACTGTACTGGATGCGTATGCCCGAAGCTTGCGCCATGCTGTGATGGTGCTGCGTCATGGAACGGACCCGGAATTGTCTTCCGAACAGGACAATAGCCGGTCCAGGCATTACTGGTTGCTTCTGGTCGCACTTATTGGAGGCAGTGTAATTATTCTCGTCTTTTTCCTGGAGAGTATGCGGGCACTGGTGGACTTTGCCACGTCTATTGCCTTTCTGACAGCTGCCATCCTTGCCTATCTGAACGTACGCGTAATGAGCCAGGCTGACATTCCGCAGGAGCACCGGCAGGGGCCCATCGCCCGGGGCCTGAGTATTGCGGGGCTGGTATTTCTGGTATTATTCAGCGCCTACTACTTATTCGTCGAGTTGAGCGCCTAGTCCGTACGTATAAATTCGGGAGGGCTGCGAGGCACTCCCAGGAAGGATGCAGTTTCTGGATGGCTTCGCTTTGCTACGATGATTTACATCCAGTAGAGATACCGGAATCGGATCATCGCTCCCTGTGTCACTGGCTAGCGTCCCACCGGATGCACTTAACGGAAGTCCCGTTCCCTGATCCACTTCCTCAGCGCGTCTTCTACTTCAGGTGGGTAATGGATTTCTTCAGTGAGCATATAGGTGTTGCCCCCCGAGTATCTGATTCTTAAATGCATTGTCCCGTTGCGAAGTTGAACGGACATGAGTTTATAAGGATCATTAAGAAATTCCTGGTGCTCCTTTTCTCCCCGGAAGTATTCATCATTTGTCAGGATTATCTCTTCGCCGGTGTCAGTATCTTTGAAGCGGGCTATTATATAAGCCTCGGGATTGGTTAGAACTTCTGACAGACGCTTCCGTCTCCAGGCATTTGCCAGTTTGTTTGCCAGATAGGTGCCCCCGATAAGCGCAGGCAGACTCAATCCCAGCAGAATCGAACCTGCCACAGGCATATCAGAGAAAATCAACATCATCGCGCCGGAAAAACATCCGCCTATACTTAAGATTAGGAGCAACCCAACAAGGTGACCCTGGATGTTGTAGCTGCGCCTGGATGTCATTGTTGCGGAATTAGCTTGCGCCCGAACCTATGATCCCAAGAGCCTTGAATAGATAAATGCCGGCCAGGGCCATCACCGGCGAAAGGAATGGCCCTGTAAGAGCCAGGACCTTCTGAAATAGCGGGATTCCCTGCTTTCCAATAGTAAGAACGCCCAGAACGATTCCAATTAAGTAGCAGGGAATAAGGGCTGCTATAAGGGGATAATCCGGCAGAAATACTGCAAGGATCAAGGTCAAAAAGCTAACTAGATTAATGATTATACTGGAGATGATTATTTTACTCATTTTCGCACCCACCCGGAACCAGGATCAGAAAGATCGCCGAGGCCCTCTTCTGTCAACTCATACGAATCGGGCCTTACCCAGGATTTCCAGGTAATTCAAGCAAAGTGGCCTACGGAAGATGAGGGATTGTTTGGGATCCAGGTGGTTCTTGCTCCGCTAGCTCAGGCCAGAATTTTATTACTCCGGGATAGGTATAAGTTCGTGCTGGAGGTGTCCGATAATAGAGGACGGCCCTTTCTCGATAGCCGGGTGCCAGGCGGCGTTTGGGAAAATTGTCGAAATAATCTGACTTATACTCCAGAATAGGATCAGCGAGGAGAGATGTTCATGCCATTAATCTATACTGACAGAAGTTACTTGAAGGTTTTTCTAAAACGGTGCGCGGCGCCTGTAATGGCTTTGTCTTTCTTTATGGTAGTGCTGTCCGGTTGCACAAAAGACTCCGACAAATCGGCGCAAAACGCGCTCTTGCTCTTGCTTCTGTCCAATCTGGGCTGCGGAGACGATGGAGATATTTGGACGGCGCGATCCGCCGCCGAGGCCAATGCATGGAACAACGTGACCCATGGAAACGGCCTTTTTGTAGCCACTGCACTCAACGGAACCAACCGCGTCATGACATCTTCGGATGGCATCAACTGGACCGGTCGATCAGCAGCAGAGGCCAACGAATGGGGTGGAATCACCTACGGAAATGGATTATTCGTAACGGTTTCTACGACAGGAACCAATCGTGTTATGACCTCTTCGGATGGTATCAGTTGGACCGCGCGGTCCGCAGCGGAAGCGAATCTATGGCAGGATGTCGCTTATGGTAACGGAGTCTTTGTGGCCGTCTCCACGAATGGAACCAATCAGGTTATGACCTCATCGGATGGAATCACATGGACGGGCCGATCCGCAGCGGAAGCGAATCTGTGGCTGAGCGTTACTTACGGCAACGGGCTTTTTGTGGCTGTGTCATTAAATGGAACAAACCGGGTCATGACCTCTTCGGATGGCATCACCTGGACGGCCCGCTCAACCCCAGAGGCCAATGCATGGTCTGATGTAACCTATGGAAATGGACTTTTCGTGGCGGTCTCCAGTAGCGGAACCAATCGTATAATGACCTCTCCGGATGGGATCACCTGGACGGCCCGGTCAGCCCCGGAGGCCAATGGATGGTCTGATGTAACCTTTGGGGATGGGCTTTTTGTGGCCGTGGCAAACAGCGGAACGAATCGAATCATGACGTCTCGTGATGGAATCACCTGGACGGCTCGTTCGGCTACCGAAGCAAACGGCTGGAGTGGGCTTGCCTATGGCAATAAACTCTTCGTGGCTGTATCGAATGACGGAACGAATCGTGTAATGACTTCACCCTGTGATTAGGATTGCGGCGAGTGCCGGATCGCCGCAATCCTAATCACAGGGTGAACTAGCAACGCGTCATCTATGGAAGGACCAATACGGTGAAGGGCATGGATCGCTTTTTATCGCTCAAGGAACCTTAACAATGCCTCATTTACGATTTCCGGCTCATCGCTGTGTGGCCAGTGCCCTGCCTCCGCGATGCGTACCACATCCAGGTCCGGGGCCCAATGATTCGTGGGCAGTGCAGTTTCGATTCCGATCCCATCTCGCTCCCCCCAGATCAGCAGGCTGGGCACCTTCACCGGTTGCACCGCGGTCTTGAGGAATTTCATCATCAGACCTGCACCACGGTAGTAGTTTACCATGGAAGTTAATGCCCCCGGTCGGCTCATGGCCTGCAGCCAGACTTTTTGGTCTTGAGGTGGTGGGTCTTCGTCTGTAAAGTGTCCGCTGTATATACTACGGAGCCACCGATAGTTCCTGGCTCGCAGCAACATCTCCGGTAAGACAGGGATCTGAAAAACAAGGCCGTAGTAGGTCTGGCGAAGATGCGAAAGCGAGCCCATGGCATTTCGAAAGGCCACCGGATGCATCCCATTTAGCGCCGCAACCCGATCTACTTTGTGGGGCTGCACCATGGCAAATAGCCAGGCGATCATGGCTCCCCAGTCGTGGCCGATTACCGTGGCCCGCTCCGCACCACAGGCATCGATTATGCCCCGCACGTCCTCCAGCAGATAATCGATTCCGTAGGCTCGGACGCCACGAGGTTTGTCCGAAAGATTATAGCCACGCAGATCCGGCACTACCACTCGATATCCAGCTGCCGCAAGAACCGGAATCTGATTGCGCCAGGCGTACCAGAACTCAGGGAACCCGTGCAATAAGACCACAAGCGGGCCGCGTCCGGCCTCCACCAGGTGGAGTTGAACACCGTTTAGATCGATGTTCCGTTCAGTATATCCAGTACCGCCTCCCGGATGGGATTCGGCAAGCGGCATTGTTACCGAAGACTTTTCTCTTTTTTGCTGTTTCATGGCTCTCAGTCTATAGTATATATATGTCAGCCTGTGTCATATATTGATGCAGTTTTTAGCTTCCCGGAATTTTTTTGATTCCCTCATTATAAATATGCCACTTGCTGTCATATTGTCGCGCACGAGGAATCATGAGAGCTGACCGACTGATAGCTATTTTAATGCATTTACAATCCCACGGCCGCACCTCGGGTCGGGTCCTTGCAGAGAAGCTTGAGGTCAGCGAACGGACCATTCACCGCGACATGGAAGCATTGTCGGCGGCGGGAGTGCCGGTATACGCCGAACGGGGGCCCAACGGAGGGTGGGAACTGAGCGAAGGCTACCGTACAAATCTGACTGGTATGAAGGAAAAGGAGGCTCTTTCGCTGCTATTGAGCCATTCCGGTTTCATAGCACGGGAGTTGGGTCGCGAGCAGGATTTCGACTCGGCCATTCTGAAGCTTCTTGCATCCATGCCCGTGGCCGTACAGAATCAGATACGATCTGCGCATCGCAAGATCCATATCGATACCGCGGGCTGGGGTGAGGTTACCACTCGTCCCGAGGCACTGGAACCGGTCCAGGAAGCTCTGATAACAGAAAAAAAGCTTTTCTTTACGTATCATGCGAAAGAGGGCCATCACCAACGTACTGTTATGCCGCTCGGACTGGTTCTGAAAGGCAAAACCTGGTACCTGGTGGCGCGATACAATCGTTCCATCAGAATCTATCGCCTGTCCCGAATGAGGAACTCCAGAGTACTGCCCGAAACCGGTCAGGTACCCGTGGGATTTGATCTGGAACGCTACTGGGAAGAAAACACCCGGAACCTGGTCCAAGGGTTTCCCACATTTAGAGCGCGACTGAAGGTTCGAAGCGATCGTGTTGAGTGGCTTACCAGCGTACCTTACGTGGAAGTTATTGAGCTGGAGCGAAAGAAGGACTGGGTCGAGGTAGAAGCAGATCTGTTGGAAGTAGACCGTGCCGTTGCCATTCTAATGCCCTTTGGAACGGCCATCGAAGTAATCGAGCCGCTCAATCTACGACATCAGATGCGCAAGGCAGCTGAAATTATTCGGACTCTGTACCAATGAACGGAAACGGTCAGGGAATCTCCAATCCCAGTCCTGGCTGCTAAAATGGTAAGTATTGCTAGTAGTAAACATAAGAAAAGCGGCTCGCGCCGCTTCTTCATTCAAAGCAATTCGATGCGGCAAGACGCATCGGAGAAAAGCTGTGGAAAGACTTGCTCTTTCTTCTGTTCACAGCAAATCTTCACGCGAGGCGTGAAGATATTGCTCCCCCGGTTTGACAAAACTGCAACTAAATTCATTAAAGAGGTAATTCA
>JBHIXQ010000148.1:0-5803 GCA_041984705.1 Leptonemataceae bacterium
TTACACTAAAAGGTACTCCAATCCGTCTCGAGGGAAATCTTCCCGAAGTTGGAGCCCAGGCTCCGGATTTTAAAGTAGTACGAGACGATATGTCCGAGGCTTCCCTGAAGGATTTTTCTGGAAAAGTTAAGGTTCTGGTAGCGGTGCCCAGTCTGGACACTCCGGTTTGCGCAACAGAAACCAAGAAATTCAACGAAAAGCTGGCCGGCGATTCTGACGTAGCCACCATTATCGTGTCCGGCGATTTGCCATTTGCTATGAAGCGATTCTGCATTTCCGAGCATGTTGATGGAGTGGTGGTTGGATCCCAGTTTCGGGATATGGCTTTCTCTCGCTCCTACGGTACGCACATTGCGGAAGGTGGACTCCAGGGACTTTCTGCAAGAGCAGTCTTCGTTGTAGACAAAAACGACAAGGTTGCCTATACAGAACTGGTTCCGGAAATCGGACAGGAACCAGATTACGATAAAGTGCTGGATGCTGTCAAAAAAGCCAAGAGCTAATTTCTGATTGG
The DNA here is from genome assembly GCA_041984705.1 of Leptonemataceae bacterium. GTDB lineage: Bacteria > Spirochaetota > Leptospiria > Leptospirales > Leptonemataceae > UBA3465. Next base: position 515 of record JBHIXQ010000148.1, read on the forward strand.
GAGGGGCCTGCCTGCGGCGGGCCTGTCCGGTTACATCCACACAGCGTCATTCAACCTTTACAGTTTCTACCTGGCCAGGGATTTCGTGTAATTTCCTGCAGCGTGATCCATAAACCCGGGTTTACAGTCCACCTGCGTTTCCGGAATCTGGCCCTGTGTTCGGTAGCATTCCCGGAGATGTAGAAGCCATTCTAATGAGGCCCGCTCAGGCCGTTTCCGATTTTCTGGAAAGGCCCGCCATACGGAGTCTCCGATTCGTTGTATTCTATCATTTACCATTCCTGGTATTATTGCCGCTTTTTGTTCTGATCAGTCCCTACAGACTGATTCTGGGAGGTAGCTTCTCTAAAAGGGATGTGTTTGGGCTGCCCACGGTACTGATTCTTGGATTTCTTTGCCTGGCGGCTGTTTTCGATAGGATGCAGAGGTATACCAGGGCCGGCGGAATCGACCCCGATCGTCCGGATTATTTTGAAATGCGACCGGATGGAAAGAATCTATCCCTGTATCTTCATATCCCGGTTTCTGCTTCTGTGTTTCTGTTCTTTTTCCATCCAGCTCTGGGCTATCTGGGGCTGATGGCAACGGCGGTGTTCAGCGTGTATCAAAGCATTGTAGCCTGGGCTCGTCTTCGCGAAGAAACCATCCTCCGGTCCCTGTCCATTTATGTTCTCAGTGCCGGTTTGCTTATGCTTCCCCTGCTGGGCTTGATGGTATTATATAATCTGCTCAAGACCTTTCGCATATTGCGCGAAATCTACGCCTGAAGTGAAACCATGAAAGTGCATTTGATTGGAGTTGGCGGTGCGGCCATGGGAAACCTTGCGGCCATGCTCAAAAAGACAGGTCATAAGGTCAGCGGTTCCGATCAGGATTTATATCCACCTATGTCGGATCGACTTCGCGAATGGAAAATCGATGCCAACCCGTTTCGCGCCGCATCGGTGAAGAACAAGGATCTGGTTATTGTAGGAAATGCCATTTCGCGCGGAAACGTTGAGCTGGAGGAAGCCCTGCGATCGGGTTTACCCATCACCAGCATGGCATCGGCGTTACAGCAATTCTTTTTGAAAGGGCGCAAGGTCATTGTAGTGGCCGGAACCCATGGAAAGACCACCACTTCCTTTCTAACCGATTACCTGCTGAGTCAATCTGCATCCAGTCCCGGAGCCGCCAGAGTTGCAAAAAAGTCCACCCGGTCATCGGACCTTCCGGGACTATTCGTAGGAGGGGTTCGCGCGGATGGCCATCCAGGATTTCGCATTCCGGGTAAGAACAATCCCTATTTTGTGATAGAAGGCGATGAATATGATACTGCTTTTTTTGACAAAGCCTCCAAGTTTCTTCATTACAGGCCCCATCATCTGATTCTGACTTCGGTGGAATACGATCATGCAGATATTTTCCATGATCTGGATCACTACAAACAGGCCTTTCGCATCTTGCTTCGCTGGATTCCGCCCAATGGAAGTTTGATTCCATGCTTAAAGGATGCAGGTGTCTCCGATGTATGCAAGAATTATGGATTTAGCGATATGCTGGGATATGGAAAAGCTCCTGTTTCCCATGCCAGCCGGCGCGGTCGAGAAGTACAGTTCATACTCAAGAAGTCGAATGGTAAAGATGACCTGAAATTCAGCTGCCAACCTGCTTTGATTGGATCGCACAATACATTGAATGCCGTGGCAGCCAGCCTGGTGGCGCGAAGGTGTGGCCTTTCGCAGAGCCAGATCATCCAGGGGCTGGAAAGCTTTCCTGGAGTGCTTCGCAGGCAACAGATTCGCGCCAGAAGCGCCGACGAATCCATAGTCTTTATGGAAGATTTTGCACATCATCCTACCGCAGTAAAGGAAACCTTACAGGCGGTGCGACAGTCCTATCCCGGGTACCGCGTTATTGCTCTATATGAGCCCAGAAGTGCAACCAGTCATCGAAATGTATTCGCTACCGAATACGTGGATTCATTGCAATCTGCGGATCTGGTCTTGTTACCGGATGTCTTTAATCGCAAAAAGGTATCCTCAGACCAGCGTCTGGATGTAAAAACGATCGTGGTGGAATTGAACCGAAAGGGCAAACCCGCGAAATTCTGCAAGGATCCTGCCGGAGTATTTGCCGCCTTAAAACAGGATTTGAGCAGAAATAACAAATCATCCAATTCTGTGTCCCCTAAGACAATGATCCTGGCTATGAGTAATGGCGGTTTTGGCGGGATCTATGCACAGATCGATGGTCTGGTTTCCGGAGATTGACCTGCTGGTGCAGACCACCAAAGACTCCACGCACTGAAGGACGATTCGTGAGCGGGATGGATTGATCTTTCTCCATGTGTTTTCGAAGCTCAGGATCCTGAACTATTGCGTTCCGCAGCCAATTGAAAAATCGTTGATACATTAGAGTTTCTGGCCAGCCTTATGAGACCAGGGTGTTAGCCCGGAGGTGATTATGGCATCTCTGAAGCGGCGGAGATCGGATTCGAATTTGTCCAGAATTTCAAGCGTTCAAAAATGGGAGAAGAAGGGATGGCCCAAGCTGCGCTTTCTGATTACTTGCATAGGGCTTCCTGTTCTGCTTTGTTTTTTTATTTCTAACTGCCAGCCAGCGAAGATGCAGAATCGCCAACTGCCTCAGCCGCAGATTAAGGCCGGAACCCTGGATCTCAGGCAGTATTCCCTCAATGATGGACCCATATCTCTGGACGGTCAGTGGGAGTTTTACTGGCACCGACTTATTGATCCAGCATCCTTTTCGCCGGGGTCTCCTTCCCCAGGAAGCACGTATTTTTCATTGCCGGGCTTCTGGAATGATCAGAGGGCTGGCGCCGATTTACTGTCCCCGGCCGGCTACGCCACATACAGATTAAGGATTCTGCGAAAGCCAGAGTCCCGCATTCTGGCTATTCGAATGATCGATCTGGAATCTGCCTACGAACTATATGCCAATGGAAAGCTCATTGGTTTCAACGGAAAGCCGGGGATGAATTCCTCCGAGGAAATTCCAGAATGGAGGCCCGCGGTGCATGTTTTCCACACCGACGGTGATGTGGATCTTGTATTGCATGTATCCAATTTTAATCATCGTCTGGGCGGAGTATGGCAGGCACCAGAGATTGGCACCCAGGAAGATCTCAGCCGTGAACAGAGAAGCCGGGTTGGACTGGATCTATTTCTGGCCGCCGCTCTTTTCGCGGTTGGGATTTATCATGCATTGATCTATATTCTAAGGCGGACTGAGAAATCATTCCTACTACTGGGTCTATTCTGTCTGATTATGGGATTGCGATCGTTGGTTGTGGGGGAGCGATTTATTCTGGAGCTTTTTCCACTGGAGTGGGCCTGGCATGTTAAGCTGGATTACCTCACCGTATATCTGGGCGCCCCCGTATGCCACTGGTTTCTATTTCAGATGTATCGCGGGGATTATCAACGTCTGGTTCTCCAGGTCTTTGGTATTCTATCGAGTGCGGCGGCACTGGCTGTTATCGTTTTGCCTCCCTTGCTCTTTACCCACATTGCCGGGTTCTACCATCTTTTATTCATAATTGTATCGCTTTATTTTACGGCCGTTACAGTCCTGGCCGTGCTCAGGCGAAGACCGTATTCAATTGTACTGATGCTCGGTTGGCTGGCGTTTACTGTTGCGAACATGCACGATATCCTATATGTTCAGTCTTTTATCGAATCTCGAAATCTGTTTGCCCTGGGACTGATCGCTTTTTTACTAACTCAATCCTATACCCTGGCCGGTCGTTATGCTCGTGCACTCACTCTGTCTGAAGAGCTGCGAGAACGAGTAAGAAGCCTGCTAGATTTTACCCGAAACCTGAACCAGGCCACTGAAATACGCGAGGCTGTACACCAGGCCCTGGCGGCTGGTGGCGTGGCTCTGGGAAGTGCCAGAATGAGAGCCTGCGTTCAAGAAGCTGGCCTTGTCTACGAAGTGAAAACAGAATTGTCGGATGGGAATCCTTTCGCGGAATGCTCGCCCGGGCAGATTTCAGAAATAGCTTTTGAGTCCGTGGACGATTCAACGGGGAACCCTGCCATCGAAGGAGGCATGGTTCGGGCTCCGGCCAGAAAAGGACAGATCCTTGTAGAGCTGGAATGGGAGGGAGTAAGCAGGGTTACCTATGAAAGGGAAAAGGATTTCCTCCAGGGACTGTGCGATTCTCTGGCTCTTACTCTGGACAGTATTCTGAGCGCTCGACGCGCAACTCTGGCCGCCATTGGCCAGGCCGCTTCAGAAATCGTCCATGACATCAACCACCATTGTAGAAGCATCCTTCAACAGGCCCAGACTCTGCGTTCCAACCCGGGCGATGGACAGGTAATTGCAGTAAACATTGATCGGGAAACGGAGCGACTTAAGAACATGGCTCTGGATATACTGGATTTTGCCCGTGATAACATTATCGTAGCCCCGCAATGGTTGGATTTATCTGAGATTCGTGATCAGCTACATCGGGATCTGGAAATTCAGTTTCAAGGAACCGGGATCGATTATAAAATTCATTGCAACGGCAATGGAACAATGCCCATCGATCCAGGGCGATTTCGTCGAGTTGTGGCGAACCTTGCCGGTAATGCCCGTCAGGCGCTGGGATCCAGCGGTACTTTTCAGGTATTGATTGAGCGAGAGGGGGATCATGTATTCTTCATTTTTGAAGACAATGGACCCGGGTTACCGCAGGAGATTAAAAGTCAGCTTATGGATGGGTTGCCCGGAGCGCCGCCGCATTCCGGTGGCGGATTTGGACTCGCTGTTGTGGCCAGGATCGTCCGCGGTCATGGAGGGCAGTTACACGTCCATGATCCTCTTTCCGGCGGTACCCGCTTTACAATCCTGCTACCGGGTAGTACCGATGGATGAAAGCTGCTTGAAGTCATGTCTGCAAAAAGACCCAGAACATTAATATTTGCCGACGACCATCCCCTGGTGCTATCGGGTTTGAAAAACCTCATCGATGCCAGTGAAGACCTGGAATGGAGGGCTGCTCTGCATACCGGGGAGGCTCTGCGCTCGGAGCTGGTGGCCCGGTCTCTGCCGGATCTGGCTCTGGTGGATATCTTTCTGGCAGATGGAAATGTCTTTGGAGTGCTGGAAGAACTGGCCGGTCAGAATCGTTTACCCCCGTTTGCCATTCTTTCTGGCTCAAGAGACTGGGCTCATCTGAAGCGTGCAAAGCGAATCGGCGCTCGCGGCTACCTGCTGAAGGAAGAGCGCCCTGAAAGCATTCTGGATTCCATTCGACGGATTCTGGCTGGAGAACTTATTTTCCCTCCGGGATCG
>JBHIXQ010000148.1:5813-6157 GCA_041984705.1 Leptonemataceae bacterium
TGGAATCCTCTTCGGCACGAGTATCGGATGAAGTGGTTACAGCCTACCACAGACTTACAGCGCGAGAAAAGCAAACTTTGTTATACATTTCCCGAGGATACATGAATCGGGAAATTGCAGAGCATCTGGGTATAAGCGTAAGGACCGTTGAAAACCATCGCGCCCGAGCAGCAGAGAAGTTGGGGGCTCGATCCGGAATGCATCTTTCCACCCTTGCCCTGGAACTGAGGGAGTTGCTGGAAAGCGAATCTTAATCCAATTTCTCTGCGGTCCTGAGGCCGGACTTCTATTCGTCCAAATTCTTTTATTCCTCCAGGGGACATCCGCAATCCTGGCCGCTTTCT
>JBHIXQ010000149.1:0-345 GCA_041984705.1 Leptonemataceae bacterium
CATCAAGACCCTTGGTAGTGGCGCCCTGATTAAATAGAAACGTCTCTTCATGTGGCTTTTCGGATGCTTCCACGACTGAAACGGGCCGCTCATCGAACAGAAAGGAATTCATGAATCGCACAGTCAGCATCATATTTACGTGCACGGTGCCTTCCAGCTTGGGAAGCATGCGAATATCACGGGTGGCCGACTCGAAATAGACATCCTTTTCGAAGCCCCGGGCAGCGATCACATCCCATAAACGCTCGATGACCTTTTCGCCTTCCAGGGTTACTTTCATTTTTTCCGGAGGATTAAATAGCAAATACCGTCGGTCTTCGCCAGAAGCGATGCGCATGTAGTCCT
>JBHIXQ010000149.1:355-6153 GCA_041984705.1 Leptonemataceae bacterium
GCGGGACAGTGTGTGACTTTCAAATCCGCAAGTACTGTGCCAGCTGCTAACGCACGTTCTAAGCGACCCAATTCTTGCTCGACGGATTCCCGGTATTGTTGAATCTCTGAGATACGTTTTTTTGTTTGCTTGGCTTTTCTATGTATGCAATTTCATTGAACAATTGCTTGATATGAGGAAAGTCTGTTACATAGTTTCCGTAAAGCTTTCGTGCCGATGCATGATTCAGAGCTTCATAGAAACTGTGGGTAGCAATTCCCACACTGGCCAGTCCCAGATTAAACTTCGCGAAGGCAACTGTTGCCAGGGATGCATCCCAGGCAGCTCGTCCCCGAGAGACAATATCTGCATCTGTGATGGGATAGTCATGGAGCACCAGCTCCGCCACATACTTCTGGGATCGCACTACATTCTGGGTGCATTCATATTTTGGATGATCGGTCTCAACCACAAAGAAGACGTATTCCTTCTTCTTCTCCTTGAGTTTGGCAAATATTGAGACGTAGCCGGCCACGTTTCCATTGCCGATGTAATATTTGTCTCCTCGAGCAACGTACTTTCCGTCGCCCTCGGGGATGAGCTCCATATCGCTGGATATCAAATCGGCACCATGTTCCTTTTCTGAAAGACCAAATGCGAATACATGTCCTTCTTTCAGTTTCTGAGCAGTGCGTTTCTTAACTTCGTCGTTGTTGCCAATCCAGATAGGCCCGAGACCCAGAATGCTGACCTGCCAGGTGTACCAATGCGAAAGCGAGTAAAACCCCAGGATTTCACTGAAAGCGGTATTTCTGGCTGTGTCCCAGCGACAGTTCTCGTCGCCAAACTCGGAAGGAGTGAGAAAGTTATAGAACACCTGGTTCTCTTTTAGAAATTCAAGAAAGTCGTCGTACCATACCACTTCATGGTCTTCCTTCTTCATTTCTGCCAGGCCTTTGCTTTCAAAGAACTGAATCGTTTTTTGAAAAATGTCCTGAGTTCTTTTATCAAAATTGGAGAAATCAGCTTTGTGAGGATTGAGTAACGCCATTAACCTAACCTTGTTGCCAACATTTTAATTCGATTCCGATCCAATTCATCCAACTCTGCTGGTAGCCGCCTTCGAAACGATGGAATGGAAGAAGGCACCATTCTTCGAACGAAGCAAATCCGCTCTGCAGAAGTGAAATCCAATAACCTGCGCGTCGCAGGCACCGAAACTGTACTCGGTGGCAGTGCTCAATGGGAAATGTATTGCTCCATGATTCAAGAGAAAAATGAAATCGCTTCTTCGAAAGACATACACTCTAACAGTGTTCAAAATAGTTCTGCATCTGTTAGCACCGCTGGCAAAGAGACCGATGCTTGCCAGGCCGGTTCGTTTTTTTATGCGCATTCTTGCACGGACGGTTCATTGGTCCAGCGGCTCCCCCACCGCCAGTTCGGCAGAAAGCCTGGCGCAGATCTGGCAGAGACTCATGCCATCAAGCCGGGAGTTTCCCATTCCGGGGGATGCCTTCTATTTATCGAATTCCAGGAATGAAGACCTACCGGGATTTCGCGATGATCCTGCTCCGGGCCAAATCCATATACATTGTCCGCTACGGGGATCGGGTAATCGGCATGCATGCCACCAGTTGATGGAATTCGATCGGGAACTAATGCGAAGATCCGGAGGCGAATTGCATGTACTGGAGTCTCAGTCCGATTCTGAACGGCCGTATTGTACCGTTGGAATTGCAGTCAGCAGGCAGTAAGGACCGGCATTTTTGATAGAGCATGCCAGAACCACAATACGCGGCAGGACCAGAAATTCGGATGAGCCGGCGTAACGCACTGGGAGACATTCCCGGCAATCAATGGGCCGCAGTCATTAGCCGGAAGAACAATGGAATCGCGCTCCCAAAAGGACAATATTTTCCCGATCCGATTAGAATAGCTGTTGCCTCATTTTCGAGGTAGAATTAGAAAAAGGTATGAGACTTTTGAGAATATCCATTCCAGTATTCATCGTGGCACTGGGCCTGCTATCCTCCTGCCGAACGTATGTATACCGTGCCATATGCTTCAGCGCAGGAACAGAAATCTACGATGGCCAGGTTCAAACTAACCGACCCATCGGGGCCGATATTCTGGACCTGGATACTTTTCCCAGGAATTCCTGGCTGCGAACTCCGGATGGAACCTATATTCGTGGCGATTGTGTAGTCCAGCCCTTGCGAATTGATGGAAAGGACGAAAAGAATAAATAGAACCTTTCTGAATCAGACTCAATGGCTCCAGGATTGTCCCTTGCTTCAGGGGCCAAACACAAAGTCCGGAACGGGCAAAAGTCGATCCGTGCTTCATTCCGCGAAAAAGGACTACGGGCATGCTACAGGATCCTATCATTCGCTGGCTACTGGAAGGGGATGTTTCCATCCAGTACCAAACCTACCGCGATTTACTGAACCTGAAAAAGCCAGAACTCCAGGCTCTTATTTCGCAGGAAGGCTGGGGCAAGACAATCCTGGATAAATGGAACTCAAAAGGTCTCCCGGGATGGGGCGATGATTTTTACCAGCCTAAATGGGTCTCCACTCACTACACATTGCTGGATTTACGAAATCTCAATCTCGGTCCCGAAGAGGCCGTCCCAAAAAGGACCATCGAATTCATTCTCTCCGGTAGCAAGGCAGATGATGGCGGCATTCCGCTGGGCCCCTCAACTACGGCGCACAGCGATGTATGTGTAAACGCAATGTTTCTGAACTATGCTTCCTATTTCGAGAGTGCTCAGAAAGATCTGGAATCCGTTGTCGACAGCATACTTCTGGAGATCATGCCGGACGGCGGGTTTAATTGCAGGAGCACACGCAGCGGAGCCAGGCATAGTTCCATGCATTCAACAATCTCTGTGCTTGAGGGATTCTGCGAGTTTCAGAGAGTGGGCTATGATTATCGTCACGATGAAATCAATAATGCGATGGAAACGGCTCACGAGTTTCTGCTGATGCATCGCCTGTATAAATCGGACAGGACAGGCGATATCATCAATAAGGACTTTCTGAAACTGGCCTACCCTTCTCGATGGAAGTACGATATTCTGCGCTGTCTGGATTACTTTCAGTACTCAGGGCAACCCTGGGATGAAAGGATGACAGATGCCATAGAAACTCTTCTGGCAAAGCGCAACTCCGATGGAAGCTGGAATATGCAGGCCGCTCATCCAGGCAAGCAGCATATAGTTATGGAAAGAGCCGGACAGCGCGGTCGATGGAATACGCTTCGTGCTCTTCGCGTCTTAAAGCATTTCGGAATTGCCAGCCACTAGAAAGCGGCAACCACCGTCTACCGGCCGACAAAGACAGCAAGAATACTTTCTCAATAGAAGGAGCCGATTCCAGGGTAATGCCCGCAAAATCTGCCTATGAATCGTTCACGCAAAAGGAGGCTATCTTCCCGGCCTGACTCTGCTGCTAAAATCGCCGGAGATATCTTCCATCGGACTGACCCTTCTCAAAGCTTTCGCAGTGGTTCGCTATTGGACTTTCCGGGGCCTACCATGGGCATCACCTGTTCCTTATGATCGATCATCAAATGCAATAGAGCCGGTCCAGAAAAGGAGTACAGCCAGTCAAGGCCCTTGCTAACATCGGCCGGCAGGTTCCTGCTATAGCACTTTCCATTACCTTCTGCAATTTCAGGAGAAACACTCATGGACTGAATTTCAAAGGAGCGAGCCAGCGCGGCGAAATCTGGATTACCGGCGAATCGTTCTTCGCTGTATCTCTCTTGAAAGAATAGATTCTGTTGTTGATGAACCAGCCCCAGATGTCCGTTATCGAGAACGATGATCTTAACGTTCGCTTCCAGATCCTTCAGCGTCGCCAATTCCTGAATATTCATCAAAATGGAACCATCGCCGGTTATACAGGTAATAAACGACTCGGGATTTCCCAGAGAAGCCCCCAGGGCTGCCGGCAAACCAAAGCCCATGGTACCCAGTCCTCCGCTGGTGAGCAACTGACCCATTCTCTGGAAAGGATAGTACTGAGCCACCCACATCTGATGCTGACCAACATCCGTGGTAACAGGTCCAAAGCGAGAAAGGCTGGATACTTTGCGAAAGAAGTGACGAATGTCTCCTCGAACTCCGAAGATTGCTGGCTCATCACTTTCATCCCTGCTCTTGCTTTGAATCTCATGACGTAGACGATTCCAGCCAGAGTATCTATCCAGAGCAACCGACCCCAGAGCTTTACCTATTTTGAATTCCGGTAATCCTTCCTCTTTCAATGCTTCTGATAACTCAACCAGGAAATCCCGTCCGTCCATGGCCAGTGGCAGATCCACCGCCACGTTCTTTCCAAACTCCGGCCAGTGTATGTCTGCATGGATGATCCGCGCTTCCGGGGCGAAGCTCTGCACCTTTCCAGTGGCGCGATCATCGAAGCGAACCCCCAGGGCGATCATCAAATCGCTTTCCTGCACAATTCGATTTGTGGCAGCACTGCCATGCATTCCTATCATGCCCAGATTCAACGGGTCTCCATGGGGCAAACATCCCAGGCCCATCAAACTCTGTACAACAGGTATTCCATAGGTGTTGGCGAAAGAGCGAATCAGATCCTGGGCCGATTTCGCGCCGCCACCGGCATAGATGATGGGCCTCTGGCAACTGCGAATCCAGGCAGCCGCTCTGCGAATGGCCTCGGATCGAGATGGTGGCAGAGAGATGGAAGCAAGCTGAATATCTTTAGGAATATCTATGAGTACTGGTCCCGGTCTTCCCTCCAGCATCTTCTGATAAGCAGCTTCCAGGATGTAGGGTAACCTGGAGGCTCTGTCCACGTAGTAGGCCTGCTTCACCATGGGAGAAAGCATATCGGTAATCGGCACTTCTTGAAAAGCATCGGTTCCTTTCAAAGAGCGATCCACCTGGCCTGCGATAACAAGCAACGGAATACTGTCTCGCATCGCATCCGCCACTGAAGTGATGATGTTCGTTGCTCCAGGACCGGACGTTACAAAACAGGCAGCCACCTTTCCAGTACTGCGATACAATCCCTGCGCCATAAAGGCAGCAGCCTGTTCGTGCCGAATTAGAATATGCCTGAGGCCGGAAGCATGGAGGGCATCGTAAATGGGAAGGATGGCGCCTCCGGGCATGCCGGCCACCCAGGGAATGCCCTTTTTCTTTAGAAATTGGATTACCAGTTCAGCACCGGTAACAGTCCGAGCCTCGACCTCGTTGGATCTGCCTGCCTGCTGGCGCTTTGTAGCGTTGGGGGTCCGAATATCCGGTTTATTTAATGTTCCTTCCGTCATGGTCGTTTCCTGACCCTGACAATCCGGACGGAGATGGTGCTGATTACCCCCGCCAGGACAGGCAGGGGAATGAATTTAGGTCACCCTGCCAATGTGCATACCACCACCAGCACTACTGTGACGTAGAGCGCGGCTAGCATGCTGTTTGCAGAGCGAATCACTGATAACAAGTTCGGAACCCCCGGTAAAAAGGTCAACTCGGCTTTCGAAAAAAATCCAACCTCTGTTGTATTGAGCTAGCCCCGAAATCCGGCTTCATCTGGATGGCTGGTGCGCATCCCCTATCGTTACAAGCTCAGTTTGTCCATCGGACTACTTTCGGTGCTGATTACCGGGGGCGCTCTTTTCTTTTTTTACAGAACCATTTATCGCACAGTCTGGGAACAGATGACCCTTCGGTTGATGGATGTGGCCGGAACCGGACTGAGTTTGATGAGCGAAGAGGAGAAACAATCCCTTAAATCGCTTTCTGTGGCCATATCCCGTGCCACCCCGCCAGAGGCATTGGC
>JBHIXQ010000150.1:0-6134 GCA_041984705.1 Leptonemataceae bacterium
ATAAGCTCAGAGCAAGAGGGAGTCGGTGTTCGAACCAGTTCAGCAGGTATTTTCGGACTGTCTCTGCAAGAGCCTCCTGACGAAGTAGATCGTTCTGTTCGATTTTAAAGTCCGCATCCCCGGCCAGACCGGTGGTGCGAATTATATGATTACAGAAGCCATGAATGGTAAAAATACAGGCAGAATCAAAGCGCTTCAAAGCGCGATTCGCCCTTTTTCGCATTTCCGCTTCATCGGCTCCGGCCGGCAATCGGACAGATAGACTCTCAATTCCTTCCTTCACAAACCTGGCCAGTCTCTGTCGAATTCGAATTTTCAGCTCTCCGGTGGCCTTTTCTGTAAATGTTAGAACCAGAACCTCATGAATCTCAGGTACCTTATGTTTTTCGCTGCCCTGAAGATGCGCGCCATGCAATATCCAGAAGAGTACCTGCTCCTCTATAAAGTGCGTCTTGCCAGTGCCCGCGGATGCCTCGATAATGCGATGGTGACCGCTTCCGAGAAAGGCCGGATCATAGGGATCACAGAAGCGATCAGTCATTGCCAGACCTCTTCGATTCTACTTCGCATCTGAATTCTGCGCTCTAGAGCGGACTCATCCGATGGATGGTTTCTGGACTGAAGGATCAACTCCATAAGTTGGCTGGCATCCAGTTTTTCCATGACCATTCCAAGTACGGGATGCGAAGAGTCCTGTAACTCCTGCCAGGAATCCAGAAGCAACTCTTCCAGGCGAAGATCGCTCATTTCTTCTTCATGCTGAAAAGCTTCGTAAAACATTAGCGGGCCATAGATCTGCAACTCATCGCAAATATATTCCGCCATTTGTTGCAGCTCAGTGAGCGGGACCTTTAAATGAAAGCTCTCCAGCTTTCCTTCGCCGGCCAGGGAAATGAAACATGATGATTCAATTCCAGTCCCCGATGCAAGGCGAAGAAAAGAATATTCAAGAATGCAACAGTCAAACCGCTGGCATCCACCTTTCCGGTTCCAGAGAACAGAAAGGTCTTGCTGGCTTCGGAATAAAAAGGAATAGTAAAATGGAATTCCATTCCTCTCAGGTAAAGAGGTGTAGTCATCTCCATAAAAGACATGGGATGGATTGCGGGACGCAGAGAAGATATATAGAGTCCATTTTCCTGGAGAGCCACAAGATCTGGATTCTCCAGGGCCAGAAATGGCTGACTGCGAACTATGGACTCTAGATCCAGTTCTGCAAAGAAATCAGCAGGTGCGGCTCCGCGGGCCATCTCAATACTGTAGCACTCTTCCAGGAGAGCGCAGTATCTGGATCTCTGTCCCAGGAAATGCGGAGCGAGTCCAAGAAGGAGATATTTCAGATTCTTCCTTTCCCGGGAGATCAGTCGGTATGGTTCATCCGACACATCTGCAGAATCTTCCTTCCTCAGCGGATAGGCATTTAGCTTGAATTCAAGAAAGGCACGCAGTGGCTCTGTAAATATTCGAGCCAGCTGATGGGGCTTATAGCTTTTTCGATAAAGACTAACTTGCTGTAGCGGCTCATCCAGTGGGTTGCCGCTTCGTATCTCACTCTGGCATCGCTCTCTTAAGACGCTAACATGCAGAGGATCCAGCACAGGACGATTTTTGTAAGCATCCGAAATCCAGAGCGCAGGTAGTGACTCTCTGGCACCTTCGGCCAGGAAATCTTCCAGTTCGAGAATGACCGAGGAAGGCTGAAATTCGTCATCTCTGGCCAGATCTTTTCCAACATAACTCAGAATAAGTCCGTCTTCGAAACTGGTAAGTCCTTCCAGAAATAGAAACCGGTTCCCATCCGGAAGAGATGAATCCCCGGGTAAGCGGAACTTTCTTCTCAGGTCCTCTGGATGAATTACAGGAAATCCGGGAAAGTCTCCTTCCTTCAAACCGGCAATGTAGAGGTATCGAAATGGTATAGGTCGCATGGGCTGCAAGGCAGATACAGTGACTCCCTGCACCAGATAATCTCCAATGCCGCCCGCTACCTCTTTGAGTGATTCCAGTACCCATTCCCTGGCCATCAGAGGATCGGGCTGAATGCCCAGTCGATGACAGTCCTCGGAAGCCGATGCCAGCGCTTCCAATAATGCCAGATAGATTCGTCCTTCCTGTCTATCCTCCACACTGATAAAGTTCTGAATGAGCTCTCGGATCACAGAAAATGGATCGGTGGAGGACTGGATGTCTTTGCGAAACTGCTCCAGTCTTTTCAGGAATTCCGATAATCTTGCAAATAGCTCAGAATCATATATCCCCGGGCCTGCCGGCCGGTATCCCTGGAATTCGCCCGGGCCCACCATCACTTCAGAAAGACGCAATCGACGGAGTCCGTGCTTCCAGGAGTGTACGGGAAAAATGCTGTCTTCGCTTCCCCGAAAGATATTCAGTTCATCCACCTTGTCCAGAAGAGCCTGATAATCATCGGACTGGATTTCCCATTTCTTGCGAATCAATGGATTGGACAATAGATGGAATACATTCCTTCGATCCATGGGCTGATCAAATTTCAGAATGGTTCTTAGCGCATCCCCCAGGCGACTGGTTTCCCTGGCCGAAAAATCCGTTAGATTGAAGGGTAGCTGCTTTCGACCTCCAAATACATATTCAAAATGGGCCCTGTAACGATGCATGGTGGGAACAAGAATGCCAAAATCCTCTGGCTTGAGAGAATCATCCGCGGCCAGCTTGAGCAAGATATCATCGTGAATAAATTCTACTTCCTTTCGCATGCCCGGCGCTTCAACGATGCGAACGTCCGATTTTTTGCTCAGCATCTGAAGCACGCCTGTTGTTTTGTTCCCGGGAAACCTGTTCCATTCCAGGTCGCTGTTATTTTCCTGAAGGAATGTCTGGCCCAGGCGAAATAGGTACAGTAGCTCAAGACCATCCCTCTGGAAATTGTATTCCTGCTCGCTGAGTTGCGAATGCTCCACGATGAGAGTATCCTCTTCTATTCTTGTCTTGAATTCCGGGGCTGGAACGGATTGCCAGGCAGAGCCTGGCGGTATTTGCAGGGCACCGCCAAATACATCGAAAAGGAAGATATGCACCGGGAAATGTAATGACAGGCGAAACAGAATAGAGAGATGCAAACGCGACATCCTGGACATTCCAAAGACATACAGGGGATCTGAATCAAAGTCTTCCCTCTCCAGAGCCAGACCTGCCAGTTCGCTAAAGGAAAGATAGCCGGCTGCATGTAATCGAGCCAGGCTGTCTTTATACAATCGCTTCTGTTCGCGATAATGAGAGTCTTCTAGATCCAGCGAGAGGTGGCGTTCAAGCTGGAAAATGTCCGGTTCCAGTCCGGTGGGACTGGTATTCAGCTCCTGCTGCCAGGCGCGGATCATAGGATTTCTATGATATTCGTAGTCTCTAAAAAGGTAAGTTAGATGGGAAGCCCGTCGATAGAGTTCCAGGGAATCCCCGTCAGCACGTGTATCCTGCTGCAGTACCTGGATGAGAGCCCATAGCTGAAGACTGGCCGGTGCCTGCTTTTGCCTGGAATGAGCCAGGATCGCTGATATTCCCTGCTCCAGATACTGAAAGTTAAGGTTCGCCGCTACACCCTGACGCCTGGCCAACTGCATCTGCATCCAGCGACGAAGGTTTCGGTTGGGTACAAGAATCCTGGGAGCACGCAACGGATCTGAATGCCTTTGAAGCTGGGATTGCAGTTTCTGCAGAAGCTGCTCAAGACTATCCGCAATGTAGAGCTTTATACTCACCTGTACAGAATACCAGCTCTATGTGACAGAAATCAGGTAGCGATGGGATGCTTGCCCCGGGCCACCTGACGACGACTGAGAAAGTGGATTACATCCGGCATCCAGCGCGATCCAAAGTAGGAAAGCCTGGCCATCAAACCGGGCAAATACCTTCTTTTGCGCTTTTCCATGGCTCGCACCATACCAGCCACAACCTTGTCCGGATCATCCACCAGCCAGGAAGGAATACTGGAGGAGCGATCTTCGCCGTAACCCGGGGAATCCAGAATGGCGGTTCTGGTAAAGAAAGGATGGATGTTCAGCACTCGAATATTTCGCCCGGCCAGTTCCTGATCCAGAACATCGCCCAGGGAGCGAATGCCCCATTTGCTCACTACATAGGATGCCAGGCCAGCCGGGGCCAGCACGCCGGCCACCGATGAAATATGAACTATCATTCCATCGCTATTGATACGATCATGCAAACCGTGGGTAATGCGAATGGGAGCCAGAAGATTGATGGCCAGTACCCGTTCTGTCTCTTCCAGAGGCACATTTTGAAAGGATCCCTTTCGTGCAATTCCTGCATTATGGATCACCATGTCCAGATCGCCCAGTTTCTTGATAGCGGTCCGAACCAGCTTCTTGCAACCTGCTTCCGTGGAAAGATCACAGTTCTCGGAGTAGACCTCACCGTTGGATACACTCTTGATCTCCTCCAGGAATCCGGAACTAACCTTTAAGTCTGCCAGCAACAAGGTTGCGCCGCGAACCGAAAGCTGCCTTGCAAGCCTGGAGCCAAATCCGCCGGTAGCTCCTGTCAGTAGAATCTTCTTTCCCGTCCAATCCATTCGTTGAAACCATCTTTCGGCCGCAGAGAGTCAAGCTACCTTTTCAAGAAACAAATAGGATAGCGCCAGACTTCCGGTATAGAGAATACTTACTTTTATTGCATTATATAGCTGAATCCAACCTCCTCTGTTCTGGCTCTCGTGGAAATACTGATACAGAAAAAAACCCAGGAGAAACTCAGGAATCAATACATATAGAGCGATATGACCGATCATGGTAACATCCCGGGCATACCAGGAGCCCAGGGTCCAGAGGGTTGCCTCGGAGAATCCGAAGATCAGAATCGCCACTGAAGCGGCCACCAGTGCTGCTTTGAATTCCGTGCCATGAGTGAGCCATTGCGAAGATGAGTAGCTGGACTGGTAGAATCTGCTGGCCAGAAGAATGAAAAAGAAGGGTATGGCCCATAGACCGGCCATATATCCACTGACAGTTCCAAATTTGAACAATCCGTCCTCCGGAAATACCAGCACACCCAGCACGGCCGATAAGAACCAGTCCGGCAGCACCTGAAAGATACTTACAAGTGTAGAAAAAAGCCAGATTCGCCACAGTTCCGGCCAGCGATGGCGGTTCTTAAAGGAGTAGCCTCCAAACAATGCGGCGAAAAGCAAAACCAGAATCAGAAATTGCCAGCCTACTGGAATGGGCACCAGCAAAGTGCCTGCAGATATAGCAGCGAATAAGACAGATAAGATCAAAACTGAACGGTACATGAACACCCCGGTATTTGTATTGCCAGATCGTAATTGGATATCAGCCTGGGCTGAGAACAAGTGAAATACGAGTTATCGAATGAAGTTTTTAAAATTGGAAAATACTTACCTGAATATTAAGCGAGCTCGCAGAGTTCAGCTGGAAGAAAATGGTGACATTCTGGTGGTCTTTCGCAAGAAAGAGGCCTATCGCTTCACTGGCAAAAAAGCAGAGTTACTTAAGAAGTACCTTTTGCAGAATCATATCGAAGCTTCCTGATTACAGGGCACCGTCCGCAAGCAGGTAGTAGCTGCTTCGGCAAAGAAACCGAAGCAGCTATCGAGATTATCTGGTGGCCTGAAGTTGCATTTCTGCTTGAATCAAGCTCAAGCGTTCTTCTGCTTTTACAGCTTCTTCTCTAAGTTGCATACCGGATTCGATTACCCGATCGCCCTCGCGAACATAGACTGCGCGCAAATCACCTGCATCCATGTAGCTTGCATCTACTGAAACCCATTTACCGTTGCGAATCACAAAGATTTCAGACGGTTTATCCCGAAGCGCATAATATGTACTGGTTTTGCCTTCTTTTTCAATCTTGATCTCCAGAGTGTTCTCATTCAGGCTTTTCATGGTCACCTGAGATCCGTCCGGAGTTTCATGTGCAGTAAATACAGGTCGTCCGCTCCAGAACTCAATGAGATTGAATATTATAGCATCTAGCAGTCCAGCAATCGAGTAAATCTGGCACACCGCCAATATTATGAAGAGAATACTCTGTACGACCCCTGTGGCTTTGGGACCGCCCACAGTTAGTGAGCCATTTGCCTTATACAGGGTTCGAACAATCGGGAAGTGACCGTAACATCCACCAAA
>JBHIXQ010000151.1:0-6118 GCA_041984705.1 Leptonemataceae bacterium
TGATTCGCCCTGCATCCATATGATGCAATACAGGAATGTTAGAGACCGATCTTCGCAGTTTATCATCTGCACCCAGAGTAAGAAATACTACTGTTGATCCCGGGATAACTCCCATCTCTTTAAATATTCCGTGCATCTTCTTTGTGCTGTACTCATCCACTTTGGGATCAGCCAGAACAGAAATGGCTTCTTTGGAAGCTTTAAAACTCAGCACAGATCGAATACCTGCACGTCGCTTCTTCTCTGGAACACGAATGCTATAGTCTCGGGGCACTGGACCGTGGGAAATACCACCGCCCTTCCATTGAACGGCCCGCGTAGAACCCTGACGGGCATTACCCGTTCCCTTCTGACGCCAGGGCTTCTTACCGCCTCCGCTAACTTCGGAGACCGTTTTTACCTTATGAGTTCCCTGACGACGATTGCGATTTTCCGCATCTATAATTTCACGAATAAGCCCGAGATTCACTTCCGCGCCGAATACACTGGCTGGAAGATTCACATCGCCGCTCTTCTTTCCTGTAGCGTCGAACTTCTGCGCTTTCATCCCATCACCTCGATTCGAACCACAGACGTTCTGGGTCCGGGCACAGCGCCTTTAACCAGGATACGGTTATTATCCAGATCAACCTGCATTACCTTCAGATTGGACACTGTAGTTTTCAGCTGACCGGCATGACCGGGCATCTTCTTACCTTTGAAGACACGACTGGGATCGGAACTCGCCCCGATAGAACCAGGAGCTCGATGAAAGTGGGAACCGTGAGTCATTCGACCACCACCGAATCCGTGACGCTTCATGACGCCCTGGAACCCTTTTCCTTTGCTTATAGAGGTTACCCTTACTCGGTCCCCTGCAGAGAAAAGATCCGCAGCCACATTTGCACCCAGCTCCACTTCCAGATCTGCATCCCGAAATTCCATGAGTGTTCTGAACGGTGCAATACCATTCTTCTTCACATGCCCTACTTCGGCTTTACTCAGGGCTTTCTCCTTCACTTCTTCATAACCAAGCTGCACAGCTTTATATCCGTGCTGCTCTTCTGTGCGAAGGTCGGTGACCACACAGGGGCCTGCTTCGAGAACTGTAACAGGTACTACGTTACCTTTCTCGTCAAACACCTGGGTCATGCCCAATTTTCTTCCTATTAAGCCCTTAGCCATTTCCGATGCCTCAGCTCTTTATATCTACGCTAACCCCGGCGGGTAGCTGCAGCTTCATCAGCGCATCCACCGTATCAGGATTCGTATTCATAATATCTATCATCCGCTTGTGAGTGCGGACCTCATATTGATCCCGTGACTTCTTGTTCACGTGAACCGATCGCAGGATGGTGAATTTCTCCACCCTGGTTGGCAGGGGGATCGGCCCGGAGATTTCCGCACCGGTCCGCCTCGCCGTAGCAACGATTTCCGCTGCCGAGCGATCGATCAGCTTGTGATCAAAGGCTTTTAGTTTTACGCGAATTCTCTGAGCCATAATCCCCTGCTTCTCTCAATTACTCAGCAATCTCGGCTACGACGCCGGAACCAACTGTTCTACCACCTTCACGGATGGCAAATTTCAGACCCTTGTCCATAGCGATCGGAGTGATAAGCTCAACTTCGATAGTTACGTTATCGCCGGGCATAATCATTTCTTTGTCCGCAGGCAGCTTAATGCTTCCAGTTACGTCAGTAGTTCTGAAATAGAACTGAGGACGATAGTCGTTGAAGAATGGAGTGTGGCGTCCGCCTTCTTCTTTCTTCAGAACATAGATCTCAGCCTTGAACTTCTTATGCGGAGTGATGGACTTTGGCTTGGCCAGAACCTGACCGCGCTGGATGTCCTCTTTTTTGGTTCCTCGCATTAGAGCACCGATGTTGTCGCCCGCTTGAGCGAAATCCAGTTCCTTACGGAACATCTCAATACCGGTAATGATCGTTTTAGTAGTATCGCGAATACCTACGATTTCCACTTCATCGTTTACTTTGAGCTGACCCTGCTCTACTCGACCAGTAGCAACAGTTCCACGACCAGTAATGGAGAATACGTCTTCCACTGGCATCAGGAAGTCTTTGTCTACATCGCGCTGAGGCTCGGGCACATAAGTGTCGAGATTTTCCATCAGCTTCATAATGGCCGGAGCACCGATATCGGACTCGTCGCCTTCCAGAGCTTTAAGAGCAGAACCCATTACGAAAGGAGTGTCTTCAGGGTAGCCGTAGGACTTCAGAAGATCTTTCACTTCTTCCTGAACCAGCTCCACCATTTCGTCTCGCTCATCTTCTTTGATAGTATCTACTTTGTTCAAGAAAACAACGATGTATTTCACACCTACCTGGCTGGCCAGAAGGATGTGCTCTCGAGTTTGTGGCATAGGACCGTCAACAGCGGAAACTACCAGAATAGCAGCATCCATCTGAGCCGCACCGGTAATCATGTTTTTTACATAGTCCGCGTGACCCGGGCAGTCTACGTGTGCGTAGTGACGATTCTCGGATTCGTATTCCTGGTGAGAAGTAGCGATAGTAATACCGCGCTCTTTCTCTTCCGGAGCGTTGTCGATTTCCGCATACCCAACAGCTTTGTTGGAACCGCCTGACTTTGCCAGTACTGTAGTAATTGCAGCAGTTAGAGTTGTTTTACCGTGGTCTACGTGTCCAATTGTTCCCACGTTAACGTGAGGTTTGGAACGATCAAATTTTTGCTTACCCATTGAATTTACCTTTCTTTCAGATTTTTGCGTTTGCTCAAAAGGCGAAATAGCCTTATTTTTGTTCGCACCGACAGTGTCCAGCCAATTTACACTGCAGCCTTGGCTGCGAGCTCATTAGCGATACTGCTCGGTACCTCCTCATAGTGCTTGAATTGCATTGTATAGGCCGCTCGCCCCTGAGTGGAGCTTCGAAGATCGGTGGCATACCCAAACATCTCAGAGAGAGGCACTTCCGCCGATACAACGCGAGCATTACCTCGCTGCTCCATAGAGCCAATGCGACCCCTTCTTCGGTTCAGGTCACCCACCACATCACCCATGTAGTCTTCAGGGGTAACAACTTCTACAGCCATCATGGGCTCTAGAAGTGCGGGGCTTGCCTTTTTACAGGCATCCTTAAAACCTAAAGAAGCGCAAATCTTGAAGGCCATCTCCGAGGAGTCCACATCGTGATAGGAGCCATCATAGACTTCCACTTTCACGTCTACTACCGGATAGCCAGCCATAACACCGGCCTGCAAGGCCTCCTGACAACCGCGATCGATTGCCGGGATATACTCGCGAGGAATCACCCCGCCCACAATACTGTTAACGAATTCGTAACCTTTTCCAGCCTCATTGGGCGAAACCCGAAGATAGCAGTGACCATACTGACCACGACCACCGGTTTGCTTGATGTACTTGGACTCCACTTCCACTTGCTTGCGGATGGTTTCGCGGTACGCAACCTGCGGCTTACCTACGTTCGCTTCAACCTTGAACTCTCGCTTCAGACGATCCACGATGATCTCCAGGTGGAGTTCACCCATTCCGGAGATAATGGTCTGCCCGGTTTCATGGTCGGTCTTCACTTTGAAAGTGGGATCCTCTTCTGCCAGGCGAACCAGAGCTTGAGAAAGCTTTTCCTGGTCTGCTTTGGTCAGAGGCTCGATGGCCAGGTCGATTACCGGATCAGGAAACTCCATGGATTCCAGAATCACCGGACTGTCTTCGGCACAAAGCGTATCCCCGGTGGAAGTATCTTTCAGACCAACAGCGGCCCCGATATCTCCGGAGAATACAATTTCAATCTCTTCACGATCGTTGGCATGCATCTGCAATAGACGGCCAATACGCTCTTTCTTGCCTTTGGTGGCATTCATCACATAGGAACCCTTGGTCAGGGTTCCCGAATAAACTCGGAAGTAGGTCAGTTTTCCAACATAGGGATCACTTACGATTTTAAATGCCAGAGCTGCGAAAGGCTGCTCATCCCCGGTTTGTCGCTCAATTTCTTTCTCGGGATCATCCACTGCATGCCCTTTAATGTTGGGAACATCCAGAGGAGATGGCATATAATCCAGAACTGCATCCAGCAATGGCTGTACACCTTTGTTCTTGAAGGCTGTGCCACAAAGGATGGGAAACATCTTCATTTCCAGGGTTCCCTTTCGGATAGCCCTCTTCAGCTCTTCCTTGGTTAGCTCACCCTCTTCCAGATACTTTTCCAGAAGCTCATCGTCGCATTCAGCAGCGCTTTCCATCAGCTTGGTGCGATACTCTTCGGCTTGATCCTTCAGATCATCCGGGATATCTACATAGTCAAATTTTGCGCCCAGCTCTTCTCCAGACCAGATGATGGCCCGGTTCTCGACCAGATCCACCACACCCTGGAAATCGGACTCTTTTCCGATAGGAAGCTGAATAGGAACGCCATTCGCACCCAGGCGATCCCGAATGGTATCTACACAATAGAAGAAGTCTGCACCCATTCGGTCCAGCTTGTTAATAAAGCACATTCTGGGCACTCGGTATCGGTCAGCCTGGCGCCATACCGTTTCAGTCTGAGGCTCTACACCGGCTACGCCATCATAAACGGCAACAGCACCATCCAGAACTCGCAGAGAACGCTCTACCTCAACTGTAAAGTCTACGTGGCCCGGAGTGTCGATGATGTTGACTCGATGCGAATCTCGATCATGATCGGAACCTTCCCAGAAAGTAGTAGTAGCAGCAGAGGTAATGGTAATTCCGCGCTCCTTTTCCTGCTCCATCCAGTCCATGGCTGCGCCGCCCTCATGGACTTCACCGATTTTATAAGATTTACCAGTGTAGAAGAGAATCCGCTCAGTAGTAGTAGTCTTACCGGCATCGATGTGCGCCATAATACCGATATTGCGCGTTCTCTCCAGTGTGATTTGTCTTTTCATAAAAACCTCGGCTTACCAGCGATAGTGACTGAATGCCCTGTTCGCCTCTGCCATCTTCCTTGTATCGTCTCGTTTCTTGACTGCGCCGCCTGCATTGTTCTTTGCATCCAGCAGCTCATCCGCCAGGCGTTCGGCCATGGAATGACCTTTTCGGCCGCGGGCATAACCCACAATCCAGCGAATGGCCAGAGCCTGCATGCGATCCGGTCGAACCTCAACGGGCACCTGATAGGTAACCCCACCCACGCGACGTGAGCGAACTTCAAGAGTAGGCTTAACGTTCTCCAGGGCTTCCCGGAATACTTCTACGCCTTCTTGACCGGACTTGTCCTTAATGCGATCCATCGCATCATAGAACACCCGCTCTGCTGTGGACTTCTTTCCATCATTCATCAGATAATTGATAAATTTGGAAACTACCGGATCGCCATATCGTGCATCCGGAGCCACATATCGCTTTTGTACTGCCTGACTTCTACGTGACATATCTAATCCTTACGCCTTGGGCCTCTTGGCTCCATACTTGGAGCGACCCTGGCGACGTTTTTCCACGCCCAGTGTATCCAGAGCCCCGCGAATAATATGATAGCGAACACCAGGAAGGTCTTTTACCCTTCCACCTCTTACCAGCACTACGTTGTGTTCCTGGAGGTTGTGACCTTCGCCAGGAATGTAGGCGGTTACTTCGATACCTGTAGTCAATCGAACCCGAGCCACCTTTCTCAATGCAGAGTTAGGTTTCTTCGGAGTGAAAGTCATCACTCGCGTACAAACCCCTCGCCGCTGAGGGCAGGCCATAAGGGCAGGAGACTTGGTCTTCTTCTTCTGTTGTTTTCGTCCGTGACGGATTAACTGATTAATTGTTGGCATTCAGTTAATACACTCCCTTCGAGAATATAGTTTCCCGGAATCCCTAAATACCAGGACCCTTGCGGTATCCCTTAATTTCTCAAAACCGGTTAGAACGGACAACTTGTGACCTCATCCTGTGAGACACAGTTTTGCCAGTTCGCACTGGAGCAGCTCAGGCTTCAGGCTCGAGAGACCACAAAAGAAGGAGGCCCCCTCGCTGACAAGAGGTATTCAGGCCATAGGCCCTTTATGAGGCATGTTTTTTTACTGTAGTATTTTACAGAGTTCAGAATGCGAGACCTTGCCTGAAGGTCTCGGCGGTCTTGATCTCCAGGGGATGGTAACGCCCCTGCTTATGATATTATGTCACATTTAAGG
>JBHIXQ010000152.1:0-6094 GCA_041984705.1 Leptonemataceae bacterium
GGCCCCGTCAGGTAGTAGCCAGAACAGCGTTCCCTGATCGCTCCCTGGGATTGCATGGGTATTCTCGACCTGCGGAATCCCTGGACTGCCATCGAAAGTAGAGCAAAGACTGCTGGCAGGCTCCGGAATGGCGGATGGCACGGATTTGATGGCCAGCCAGTAATTTGTATCTATATTTGTGGCACCTACGATTCCGTTGCGGTTCCCGGGAAGCGTAATGGTTTCGTTGAGTGCCATGGTTCTTGCGAATACCTTGTATTGGCCCACGGCGTCGGTAGTTTGAATTGTCTTACCTGTGTCAGAAAAACCCAATGAGCTTAGCCAGGGGGCATCTGTTGGTCCTCTGGAATCGTACATTAGATATAGAACCAGGTTATCAGGAGCGGTAAACTCAATATAGTTAGCAGCAGTGCTTTGCTTATGCTGCGCAAAGGTCCCACAGAAATCCAGACCGGCGGCCGGAGTACCTCCATTACAGGTGGCAATGCCCAGAGCGCCTTCCAGGCCTAGATCTTCGAAATCTGTGCTGCCCTGAATAACATAGTCTCGGTCATTGTAGTATCGAAAATTCTCCCCGATCACCATGTATCTGGCGTTGCTGCCGCTCAAATTTGCTGCATACTCATCGACGATACATTGGGGAGGCGAAGCCACTGATTGCCCTGAAGGGACGGGAAGTGCAGTGAGGACAAACGGAGTAAAATGAGTGGTGAATACTGTGACAGTGGCGTTTTCTATGTCCACCATTACGTTTCGGACCGGATTCCACGAATCGGACAGCGCATCATAGTAGAATGCTGTGAACTCCTCCATGAATCCCGCTTCCGCAAGAGCTTCGGCATCATATTCATACACCAGTTTTGCCGGCTGATTTTCGGGAAAGGTAACGGAACTCCCATCTTCTACCCCGATGGCAGCTTGCACTCTCGGATCCAGCTCCACATCGTGAACCTCACTTACAGGAACAAACCTTCCGGGCAGATTCTTAGGCCATTCAACTTCGGATTCCTCCACAACGAAGGCCTCGGCCGGGATTTCGCCTGAGAGATCCAACGCCGGATCAGAAGCCAGGGCCACCGGGGCCGGGTTCGCATTAGGCTCTTGCCCAAAAAAAGCCATCCATGCCGGCAGCCCCCCGTCGTCCTTTCCGCCGTTCTCGTTTAGAACGGCAATGCAGCTGGTGGTGGCTATAATGATAGCTATTAGAATTGTAAGGCAGATTCTTCGCTTCATAATATTGTCCGATAGTCGTTGCTGATAATGGTAATGTATGTTTAGTACCGGAGTCACCGGTCGCGCAAAGCCAGAATCGCGTCAAGGTACTTAGGTATTAAGACAGAAAAACTAACGTTAAAGGGCTAAGGTTAGCAGGAGTGTGTCGAAATCGTTACGAAACAGTGGCGATATTGTTGCGATATGATGACATATGGGGAATGGAGCCGGTCGAAATGCGAAGCGAAAGAGCACTGCAGTTTGGCAGAAAAACGCTGGGTAAGGCCTTCTGGTCCTGGGGGCGCACAGATTCTGGACCACCCTGAGCGCTACTTTCAAGTCACGTCGGAAGGACCAAGAAGTTGCTTAGACGACGCAGGAAGAAAAGTGGACACCTCTTTTGGGACCCTGTAGCAACCTCTTAGTCTTGCGGTTTCAAAGTTAAGATGACCCGGCTAATTCTCTGGAGGGCCGATGGCTCTGTCCTAGATTAGCTGAAAGCGAATCGGAACGTTAATCTTAACGGTGATTGGTTTACCCTCTTTGTAGGCCGGAGTAAATCGCTTGGAGTAGTAGGTTTGCACAGCTGACTGATCCAGCCCATGCCCCAGGCCCTTCAGCACTCTGACTCGCAGCACTCTGCCGTCTTCACCGACTACAAGCTCCAGAACGAGCATGCCCTCTATTCCAGCGCTTCGCGCTTCCGGAGTGTAGGGAGGTTTCACGCCGGGACTGAGATCCACCGGAGGAGTGGCGCCGATGGCAAAAGGATTCTGAGCACCTACGATTCGCTGGTCCTCGACCTTTTCCTTTTTTAGCTCATCGGTCTTGCGGATTTCGCCTTCTGCTGGAGGGACCTCCACATCTGGCTGTTTGACTTTCACGTTGTCCACGAATTGGATCTCTTCGTAGATATCATCGTCCGTGTCAAATGTCTGAGGCGGAAAGTACATGAAATAGAGAAATAGAAACTGAATTGCCCCAGAAGCCAACCCAAGAACCCAGAACCGATTCTGATGAAACCAGATTGCAAATTTCTCTTTTCCGGTCCTCTGAATAACCGGGCTGTTATTTGTTAACTCTGCAGTCGTCATAGTATCTAAAGATAAATCCTGAATTCTACGGAGCGTGCTCTTGCAAACGAAGGCATGCCACTATTGTTCAGCCCGGGTGGGTTGCCCTAGAGCTGACGATTCTCCTGTTTCGTAACGATAGCAATGTTTGTGGCGCCGATTCGCTTTAGTTTTTCAAACAGGCGGTCCAGCACTTCTACCGGCAGGTTATCATGAGCATTGATTACCACTCTTGCGCCGGGATTCAGCTGAATCTGCTCCTGGACCCTGGCAACCGTGGCATCCAGATCCATGGCAATGTTCCCGAAATAAAACTGCTTGTTACGATCCACGCTGATCTGCAGATCCTTTTCCTTGATCTCCTGTCCCCCTGCATCCGGGAGGATGAGAGGAAGATCTGCATCCACCTTCAAAACGGAAGTAACCATAAAAAAGATCAATAGCAGAAAAGCGATGTCCGCCATGGAGCTGATGGGCACGTTCGCGAATATTTTTCGTCTTCTAATAGCCATATTGAGTTCTATTTTCGCCGGGGATCCTGAAATCTACTCAACAAAGTTCTGCATAGATATCTTAAGGAAACCTCGCCTCTTTACTTCTGATAAAACGGTCACCAGGTTCTGTACGTTTGTATCTCTGGCAGAGATTACCGCGTACTTATCTTTGATTTCGGGAATTTCCAGCTTTTCCAGTTCTTCGCCAAATCCTCGAAGGGAAGGGAATCTCTTGGTGCCGAAGGATGTATTATCCATCTCAACGCTGTCTCCGATAATCTTCACCGTTACTACCTTGTCCCGCTCCACCATCTGAGGGCTGGAATCCTTCTTGGGAAGATTGGCCAGAATTCCCTCTTTGACGTAGAAGACGGAAGCTACCATAAAAAAGACAAGGAGCAGAAAGGCCAGATCCGACATGGAAGCAGCCGATATCTCTTCTACGTTCGTCTTTCTTCTTAGCTTAACCATGATTGCTCTCCTGAAAACGGAAGGGTTGCGACCTAGGCCACAACCTTTCCGGCTTTCTTAAGCAACTCTTTATAGATATGATTGGCAGCCTGTTCCACTTCGGTTGCAAAGGCGTTTACACGACTCTGGAAATACTGGAAGAAGGTCATTGCCGGAATGGCCACAATCAGGCCTCCAGCAGTGGTAAGCAGTGCTACCTTAATACCACCGGCCACAACCTTGGCATTCACACTATCCGCATTGGCGATGGCATCAAAAGCCTCTACCATACCGGCGACGGTTCCCAGAAATCCCACCAGAGGTGCGATAGTGGAAACGGCAGCGAGGATAGGCAGTCCTCGTTCGGCCAGAGCCAGATAGCCACCAGCTTCTCGTTCTACGCCTTTGCTAAAATGTTCTGGATCTCCTTCAGAAACTGCCAGGCCTTCGTTCAGGATTTTGGAGATTGTAAGTTTTTCGTTGGCTGCGAGGATATCCTTTGCGCCGTCCATGCCTTTTGTATTTAGAGCATCGATCAAGTCTTGCTCAAAGGTGCGATTTGAAAGCTTGCGAGTGGTGAAGAAATAGATTCTTTCGAAAAACACTGCAAGTCCAATAACGCCTGCCACAAACAGAACCCACATGAAGCTTCCACCAGCCTGGAAATAATTCCATAGCAGGAATCCGCCACTTTCGGAATCGGTTTCGCTATCTGCAGCTTCTTCAGCTGGCGCAGTCTCTGCTGGCATTTCTTCCTGGGCTGAAGGTTCGCCTTCTGCCTTTTGCTCTTCGCCTTCGACCTGCGGGGCAGGCTGAGCCTGAAGCGGATTGCTCTGCTCAAGTTGAACAAAAAGCAGTGTTCCCATAGTCAGGCCCAGAATCAAAACGATCTTTTTCTCTCTTAGGAGTGATGATAAGTAGTTGCGCATATTCATCTCTGTATTACTGAAAAGTTGCGCTTAACATGCCCAAAGCGTGTTACATGATTGTGACGGAACGAATACAACAGGGTATAACTCTGGTGCGATGCAAAGCAAATCCCGTAGCTCAAGGGCCTGTTGGTACGCGTTGCTATTGGATTGTAATACTTTGATGAAGGAGAACTGATCTGCAGGTTTCCAGGAGCTTTGAATCAAGTGTTTAAATTTTATCCACGGAGTCTTTCCCGATGGAGTCGATGCTGATGAAACCCGGGCCACCGGTTCCATTCTTTCCGGCTTTTGTCGCTCACTGGCCGGCTCTCATCTGTCTGGCCTCTCTCTTAGATTAGCCGTAGAACCACGGTTCAGTCTGTGCCAATCCGGAACCTTCCCTGGTTTACGGAGGTCATTACCATTACTTTCTCTTGCAGGCATCTGCGAGATTCATGGGATGGGATCATGCATTCCCTCTCTAAAGTAGAAACTATAATCATTGGAGCGGGCCCCATTGGTCTGGAAATGGGTGTGGCTTTGAAAAATCGAGGCCGTGAATTTGCGATTATCGACGAGCACCAGGTGGGTCATACAATTAGCTGGTATGCTCCTGGAACTCACTTCTTCAGTTCTCCGGAGCGAATTTCCATTGCTGGAGTTCCTCTCATCACCAGAGATCAGGGCAAGGCGACTCGTGAGGAGTATCTGGACTACCTGATGGGAGTGGCCTGGCAATTCGACCTTCCCATCTATACGGGCCTTCGCCTGGTAGGCCTGAGCAGGGCAGGGAACTTACCCGATTCTCAGCACGAGCGCGAATCTATTGACGCAGATGACCGGGCGATTCAGGATTCAGACCCAGAACTGGATTCAGACTTTCAGTGGAGCCTTTCTTTACGACGAAATGCGGCATGCACAGAAGAGGGGGAACCAGCTGAAGAGGTTGTCAGGTGTAATTATCTAATTCTGGCTCCGGGAGACATGCATGCACCGCGATTTCTGGGAATCCCTGGAGAGAATCAAAAGAATGTCAGTCATTACTTGAAAGAGCTTCGCAACTATTTTCGTCAGGAAGTGGTGATTGTAGGCGGGCGAAACTCAGCTGTTGAGGCTGCCATTCGAATCTACAGAATGGGCGGAAAGGTCTCTATTCTATATCGCGGCGAATCTCTGGATGCAACCAGCATAAAGTACTGGCTGTACCCGGAAATCACTTCATTGATCAAGAACGGTCTGATCCGCTTTATTAATCGGTCGGAGCCAGTTTCTATTGCGGGTAACAGGCTACACTATAGAAGAAAGGACAAAGTTAGTAACGTCAGAAAAGGAGAGGATAGGAACAACACAGCAGAAGACAAAAGTAATAATGGAAAGGGAGAAGAAAGGGCAGAAACTAACAGAAGCAGTCCTGAGGAAAATCCCGATGCGAAGTCGGCGGAGGAGTTTCTGGAGGCGGATCAATTTCTGTTGCTTACAGGATACGTTCCGGACAGTTCGCTCTACGAAAACCTGGGGATTAATCTGGTGGGTGATCATCGGAAGCCATGGCATAACGAGGAAACCATGGAAACCAATCTGCGAAACGTCTTTGTTGCAGGTACAGCCACTGCTGGCCGTCAACAGCGCCACACAGTCTTTATCGAGAACTCCCATGAACATGTTCGTCGAATAAGCGAAACCATCGCTCATCGCTCCGCTGGAAGATCGGTGGAGCAGCAGGGGAACTCCCCCAGTTCCGATTTACAGGGACTCTACGAGGAGCATCCAGAAAGCTGATCAGTCGGATTGCATTGTGCGAAGCTGTCGCAGGACGCTATCATTTTCATCGATGATCTTGTTTACGGTGGCCGGATGGGTTTCCATGGGACAATGCCCGGCGTCCTCAATGGTATATAGCAGGGAAATGTTCAATTCTCGATGGAGTGTCTTTCCCACGTCTGGTTCTACCCAT
>JBHIXQ010000153.1:0-6093 GCA_041984705.1 Leptonemataceae bacterium
ATCAATGTGGACGATGCTAGCGGGGAGGAGTAGTGCGGAGGATTCCTGGCACGGTAGCCCCAGTAAACCGATAGAAGCAATACTGTCGCTAGATATGTATCCGCGCAAAGATTCGTAGCATTTTGCCAGATCTGTGGAAGGAAAAGCAAGACGGCGATGACAATTCCGGCCAGAACGATTCGTCTGGGCGTCTTTGCGCCTTCAAGACTCAAGACGAGACCGGCGGGCAATGCATAAAGCACTGCATTGACAGCGATGGGCACTCCCTGTGACCACTCACCCAGTAGAACAGTCCAAAAGCTGATCAATAGCGGGTACGCCGGCGGATACTGCGCATTAAACCACTCGGGACGGGTCAGAATGAAATCATAGCCCTGCAGAAAGGAAAGCGAGTAATCCCGCGCCTTAAGATTCCACTGGCTCCAGGCATCCCACATTCCCATGGGGCGAATCCCGATCATTCTAAAATAGAGAATCAAAGCAAATGTAATGATTAGAAGTGCCAGAAAAACGAAGAATCTGTTTCTCCTGATTCCCCGGGGATTCTGAATAAGGACAATCGCTGATAAGCCACAGAGCAAGATAACTATAAGGGACAGTAACCTTACCGGCGCAATCGTACCTGCTGGAAAGATAAGGAGCATTGCCCAGTGGAGGAGCGGAGTAAGTACCAGCAGGGTGTTGGTAAAAAGTATGGAACGGGTCATGGTAGCCTGCAGCGGTAGAGTTTGTAATTGTTGGACTCAAAGAGTGCCGGCCCAAGGTCTTTCCTATTAAAGGATGGATGAGAGGCATGAATGAGGAGACTGCATCGGGATGTTCGAGGCGGCAATTCCCGGAAAAGCTGGAATCGGCAGGGAGTTAGTGCGGAGTGGGCAACCCCGCTCGGATCAATGCCATCTACCACCTGAGGTTGAGCGGTGATGTAGAATACCGGTGCGTCGCATCCAGCTACGTTGCGTATTTTCTCCACTTCCCGAAAGATCTGTTCGACGCTCCGCCCTTTTTCCTTTCGCAGGGCAATAGCTGCCTTTTCTTGCCCGATGAAGACTCGAATTTGAAGGAAAAAAAAGGCCGTCAGGAGAAATAGAAGGGAAAGGCCAAGCCCGAATCGGACAGATTGTCTTATCTGGATTCCTGCAATTCGCATTTTCGGTTTTCGACTCCCTGAAAAAAAACAGGGTAACATCTCCCCAAACAGATCGTTGTCAAGAGAAATCGGATGCCTTGCCCGGGGCGTTCGACACACAGCCTGAAAGTGGTGGCAAACATGGAAGCATTTTATCAAAGTAAATGAAGGTATCAGTAATAACGGTGACCTATAATGCTGCTTCGGTGCTTCAAAGAACCATAGAAAGCGTTCTGAATCAGCCAGCGGACGTAGACTACATTATTGTGGATGGGGGATCTTCTGATGCTACCCTGTCCATTATCGAGAGCTTTGGAGATAGGATTCGTTTTATTTCTGAACCCGATAGAGGTATCTATGATGCGATGAATAAAGGTATTGGCATGGCAAGGGGAGAGGGGCTGCTGTTCATGAATGCCGGAGATTACCTGCAGGGAAATGTGCTGTCCCCTGAAATCCGCATTCCATGTTTCCTCCCGGTTTATTACACCGATCCCCTGGGTCGGTTTCGTCGGATTGCTATCAAGAGGGCATCGCGCGGTATCCCTAATTGTCATCAGGGAATAGTTTTTGAAAAAAAGAAGCCTGCCATCCTCTATAATCTGAACTACCGGGTGGCCTCCGATCTTGATTTTTTCCTGCGGCACGGCTATAATGAGACCTTGCCTGTGATCAATACACCGGGCTATGTTCTATATGACAACACTGGTTTTAGTAAACAGAATATTCAAATCAGGGATACCGAGATTGGCATCATAGTAAAGGAACATTTCGGCACACTGGCCTCCCTGCGTTTTCGCATCATCGCGTGGTTCAAGCGGTTTGCTGGATCGTTGTTGCGCTCCAGACGGGGATAGACATCCTGAAGATAAGCGCAGCTATGACCGGAAAGCGGAAGAAATACAAAGAAAAGGTTTCTGTAATTATGCCAGCCTTCCGGGCGGAGCGTTTTATTGAGGCCGCCGTTCACTCGGTGGTGGCGCAGACATTCAAGGAATGGGAATTAATCATTATTGATGATGCTTCGCCGGATCAAACTGGTGAAATCGCTGACAGTCTTGCTTCTCACGATAGTCGGATTCGGGTAATCCACAGGGAAAGCTCAAGCGGCGCACCTGGTATTCCACGAAACGACGGCCTCGGGCTGGCTGAAGGTCGCTTCGTTGCATTTCTTGATTCCGACGACATCTGGTATCCGGAAAAGCTGGAGAAGCAACTCCCCCTTTTTTCCGAGCCGGATACTATTATTGCTTCTGCACTTTACCACCGAATGGATGCTGAAGGAACAGTGCTTTCCACAGTCCCTTCGCCTTCTGTATTGAACTACAGGACGCTTTTGAAGTCCTGCTTCATCGGATTTTTGACTTCAATTGTGGATCGGAGCCGAGTGGGGGATTTTCGCTTCAATATGGAGCTACCGTATCGAATGCAGGAAGACATGGTGCTCTGGCTGGAGCTGATGCGTTCTGGAGGCAAAGCCCGTTGTTTTCAGGAGCCTCTGGCTGCATATCGAATTACCCCGGGCTCAGTATCCAGAAACAAGGGGCGGGCAGCTCGGGCTCAATGGCATATTTACTATGAGATCGAAAAACTGGGGCTTGCTCAGTCCCTTTTTTACTGGTCTCAGTATGGTATTCGGGGACTCCTGCGAAACTTGGATATTTGAATGACTCGCCTAGGAAAGTTCGCAATCTCAGGCAACTTGTCTGGCCGCCCGGCTGTTTGTTGGAGGGCTCATGGCGGCTCTAGCGCAGTGCGTCTACACCTTGCCAACAACGGCTATTCTTACAGCGGCCACTGGAAAAGCCCAGTCTCCGACGGTAGGGCTGTTGCTGGCAGTTCGCCATCCCATGCTCGGTGACCACCACTTGGGTTTCGGTCCGTCCAAGGAGCAGCCTTCAGTTCAAAAATTAATGAAAAAACGTAAGGGCTACTTGATTACTGGTTCCAGCGGATTCGTGGGCACCCATCTCTGCGATATTCTGAACAGAGGTGGCCAGCGCTATTCGGCCATTCCTCATTCGAATTTGTTGAATCCTGGCCCGGAAGAGCGTCGTCTCCTTCAGGATTGTGATGCAATCATATATCTGGCGGGGCTGGCCCATCGCATGGATCTGCAGGAAGGACGCCATGCACATCTATATACTCAAGCGAATGCTATCTCCCCGGGCACCATCGCTCGGATAGCCCGGGAAGCCGGAGTGAGCCGCTTCATTTTCGTGAGCACTGTAAAAGTTCATGGAGAGACCAGTGCCCAGGATGGTTTTCGGCCCGCGGATTCAATGGCGCCTGAGGGCATATATGCGGAGTCCAAGGCGCTGGGGGAAATGCATCTTGCCAGTGTTCTGGCCGAATCCTCCACACGTCTAATAGTAGTGCGTCCACCGCTGGTCTATGGAGCCGGTGTCCGGGGCAATCTTCAGCGGCTTATGAAACTTGTGAACAAGGGCTGGCCTCTTCCGCTTGGAGCCTGCGGAGGAATCCGTTCTTTGATATCCGCTTCCAACCTTGCGGAATTCTTACTACATTTAGCAGTCTGCTCGGAGCAGGATCTTGCATCTGGACTTGTCCGGTTGAATCCGTCCATTGTATCCATTCAGAGGGAGTATTCATACTACGCCTTCTTGCCTTCGGATCTGGACATCAGCACCTCTGACCTATTGCGCCGCTTAATTGTGCTAATGGGGAGTCAAACCTGGCTTATGCCCGTACCTTCTTTGGTTTTCCGCCCTACGTCCCTTTATACCAGACTTGTGGCCTCGTTGAAGGTAGATTCCAGCGCAGCCCGCGCCACGGGCTGGAAAAACCGTGTGACTTCAGATCAGGCTCTCCAGGAAATGGTCCAGAGTTTTCTGTTCTCAAATGCTGGATCTGCCTGAACTGCTTTTTGCGACCATCGCTTTAACTGCCATCCTGATTCCGGTTTCCATGAGGGTGTTCTCTCATCGATTGCTGGATCATCCCAATCATCGATCGAGCCATTCGGCGCCTCGTTCCCGAGCTGGTGGCCTCGCTTTTGGTCTTTCCTGGTTTTTGCTATCTGCCCTGGTCCTGGTGATGGGCCCGTATTCCGTTTCCCAGGATCTTGCGGTCTGGCTCTTCGGTAGTCGGGGGACTGGATCCGTTATCGCATTCTCCTGGTTTCTTCTGGGCGCCGCAATCATCTGGTGTAATGGTATTCTGGATGATTTCTTCCAGGTGCCGGCCAGATACCGAATTCTCTTGCAGGCCCTGGGGGTTGCGGCGGGGATCCTGGGCCCGGACACCTTTCGCGATAATTTGCATCCGGCTCTTCTGGTCCTTGTTTTTCTTGGATTGGTCTATTTCATAAACGTCATTAACTTTATGGATGGAACCGACGGTCTGGCTGCATCTGAGGGCATTTTCCTTCTCCTGGCCGCTTTTCTATTTGGATACGCAGGCATTCCCATGCAAATTCTGGCGGTGACTCTGGGAGTATTTCTCTTCTGGAATCTTCCGGGTGCGAAACTCTTTATGGGTGATGCCGGCTCCAATCTGATTGGTTTTATTACCGGCTATGTCCTCCTGCAGATCTTTCTGGAAAGACCGGCCCTGGCTTTTCTGCTACCAGTATTCTTTACAACGGATACTACGCTGACTTTGCTGGTTCGGCTTTTTCGTAAACAGCCTTTCTAT
Source organism: Leptonemataceae bacterium (assembly GCA_041984705.1). GTDB lineage: Bacteria > Spirochaetota > Leptospiria > Leptospirales > Leptonemataceae > UBA3465. Next base: position 4,787 of record JBHIXQ010000153.1, read on the forward strand.
CTGGCGCACCGTGAACATGCGTACCAGCATTTGGCCCGTCGGTCCGGCCACAGTCGTCTCCTGGCACTTCTCTGGGTTGGGAACCTCATTGTGCTGATCCTGGCCTCTTTGGCAGGCAAGGCCCTGTCGTCTGCCTGGATGACTGCACTGGTCGTTTCGGTGCATCTAATACTAGCATTTCTCCTGTACCGGGCTGGAGCCGGTCGCCCTGCCCAGGAGATCTGATTGCTTTTCGATGCAGGATTTGCAGATTGGCTTGTTAACTAGCAAATGATGCGCCGGTTGAATCAAATCTTTCATATCTTGCCCCGTATTAAGGTACCGGTTGTGGTAGTCGTGGATTCCAGTATCGTCTCGGCAGCGATGCTGTCCGCTTTTCTGCTGCGCCTCGACATAGGTGTTTTTGAACTCTTCCATCCTCCGTACACCCTGCAGGCTCTATTAATTGCGCTTCCAGTGCAAATGACGGTGTTCTGGTTCTCCGGACTGTATCGGGGAATCTGGCGCTTTTCCAGCATTCCGGATCTTACCCGCATCCTTGTGGCGACCCTCCTTGGAGTTAGCGCCACTGCTCTAGGGATGTTTTTCTTCAATCGATTGGAAAGTGTACCCCGAAGCGTCTTTATCATCGACTGGTTGCTGCTGGTGGTAGGACTGGGTGGGGTTCGCTTCAGCTACAGGATTCTTAGAGACTCCATTCGCCCCAGCACTGAAAATAAAGCGATCATTGTCGGAGCCGGACGCGCAGGGGAGCAACTGTTTCGGGAATTCAAGAATAACCCGGTCCTGAACATTGGCGTGGTAGGTTTTGTGGACGATGAGCCTTCGCTTAAAGGTAAGTATCTGCACGGCGTTCCAGTGTTTGGAGGTACTCCCCGGCTTCCCGAGGTGGTCAGGATTACCGGAGCTACGGAAGTCCTGATTGCAATACCATCCATCGAGAATAAAAAAATTCGGCAGATTGTGGATTTATGCGCGGATCTGGGAGTCAGCGTAAAGCGACTGCCTGATCTTAGTAGTTTCGTCACAGGTCGAGTGATTGCCAGTCAGCTGAAAGCGGTAAGTCCGGAAGATCTCCTGGGCCGCCCACCCGTGGAGCTAAATCGTCAGGCAATGGCAGAAATGCTGGCCGGTAAACGTGTTCTTGTTACTGGTGCGGGAGGCTCCATCGGCGGAGAGCTTTGCCGGCAGATTGCGGCTTTTCAGCCTGCTTCCTTAATCCTTGCCGAGATCACTGAATTATTCCTTTACGAAATCGAGCGGGAAATGGGCGAGCTTGCGCCGCGATTACCCATCGCATACGTGAT
>JBHIXQ010000154.1:0-6092 GCA_041984705.1 Leptonemataceae bacterium
ATCACATTCTTTAAAAATGATCTTTTTGATATCACACAATCGAAACACATTCTTAAAGATTATTCTTTTTGATGTCGCACCAGCGAAAATGTATCCTTTCCGAAGTCGCGCCATCGAATATCACGTTTCTTACAAAATGATAATTTTTTGAGATGTGAAATAATTTGAGCGTTGTTTTTCGAGCAGGTGCTGGGGCTCCCATGAAGGTAACTTGTAGATATGAGAGGAACAAGTTGATATTGCTCAGGAAAATAAGAGCTAAGGAAGTAAGAGGCAGGTTTCGCGGATCCCGGCCTTCTCGACCGCCGGAGCGATTCTGCCCGGAAGATCTGCCACCGGGCTTACGTCCTGAACTACCGGAACCGGAGCGCGAGCGGCCACTGTTTCCATCGGAACTCATTCGGATGACTCTTCTTTTTCTTCTTCAACTTCCAGATACTCCTTTTCCTCGGGAGCCGGACGAAATACATAACTGAAGTTATCAACATTGCTAAAAATGCGATATTCAAGACCTACTTTTCGGACCTCCAGTTCCTGGCCCATACCTGTAGGCGCAGATAGCTTCAGCTTCAGATCATCCGAGATTTCATATTGCCCGGAGCTTTCCAGACGGTTCCCATAGCTATAAAAGAAGTAACCGTTCTTGAAGACTATCTTGCGATACCCGGTAGAACCATCGCCTTCGATTTCCCACCAGATCCCCGGCAGTACTTCTTCGATTTCTTTTTTCTTGCCCTGGAAGTTTTGAGCCATTTCCTGCTGCGAAAAGCTAAGCGAAGCACCAAAAATCCATCCTTCGATTCCGCTGTCCTGGCGCACTCGATACCAGAAATCAGAAGCTCCGTCTATGTTGTCCTGCTTCGCAGTGCGCTCCAGAACCGTGAGCCGTTGCCCGGTGGGCGGAAAATCAACCTCGGAGGCGATTACGATGGGATCCGTTCTTAGAATTGCAGAGTCCCCGGATACATAGGCATATCTGGGGCCGCTGCCTGTATCAGCATTTAGATAGACGGTTTTTTTGTCAGCGCAGGCAGTAAGAAAGGAAAAGGAGACAATAAGCACTACGGCCAGAGCCGATCCTGCTTTGGAAGCCAGGCCCCGCCGAACGGTGGTGGAATTCTGAACCAGATTTAGAGCCCGGCCGGTAGCCGGGCCATCTGAATGATTATTTTCTGGGCCGTACCGGGCGACCGTAGGTCCAGACTCGGTTGGGCCCGGTGTCAAACTGGGCATCCGGCGGGAATAGGTTGTTTCTCTCTGCATGTTCAATGGCCTGATCGATGACGGTTCGAACGAGTGTGCTTTCTTCCAGCCGCTGAGCCGCAAAAAGCGGTGATATAGACTCGCCCAGAGCCAGTTCACGCAATGCCTTTGCAGCTTCAAGTCTAACTCGCACATCATTATCCTTGAGCATGGTCAGGATTTCCTGATAGTATTTCACCCGGGTATGATCATTCAGAAAAATTGAAAATGCAATCCTGGCTCGGACCGCAGGTTCCTTTTCATTCTGAAACCTTCTTTCCAGGGCCTCCAGGGCCGTCAAAGAGCCAATTTTCCCCAGGGCCAGAGCCGCTTCCTGCCGAATGGCCGGATATGGATGCTCCAGATAGGGAACTATTTTTTCAGCGCTTTCTTTCTGTCGGATTTTGCCAAGGGCGATGAATATGTGCTGCATTACATTTACATAATTGTAGCCTTGAATCCTGGCGCGGTGGTCCTCGGCGCTTAGATTAATGGCGGGAACTGCCTTGAATTCGTCGGCCACGCTCCAGTATACATCTGGACTGTAGGGAAAAGGAACGTCTTTGCTGGATAGGAATGGACCGGGCTCATCCTGCTGAATCAGGAATTGATGGCTTTCCGGGGATCTCTTCTGTCGCGCTGCTTCCACCGCTTTGCGCTTTTCTTCGATAATGGCATTCACTTTTTCTGCCGCTTCCAACAGGTAGGGAACCGCTGCTTCATGGCCAATCTGACCCAGAGCCCAGGCGATGTGGGATTTCACAATCGGATCATTTGGTGCGGAATTGCGCAGGGCGGGATCCTCCAGGTTCTCCAGCAGTTCTCGGCCCAGGGGGCGGACAAACTGTGCTCTGGCAGGGGCACCCATGTAATAGGTGGCCAGTAGCTTTTGCTCCATGGTTCCAAAATCCAGGTCCTTTAGAGCCTGCTCCGAACGTTTTGCGTAGTAGGCCTTCGCATCGTCTTCAGCTCCAGCCATTAAAGGTCCAGAAGCCACCGCTACGATCAGGCCCAGGGCCATTAGCTTTGCAGATTTCATCATTCCACTCCGTTGCACTGAATCGGACATCCCTGCCCGCCGCCCGCATTATGCAGACACATTTTCTCCCTTTATCCCTCGGACTTAGAGGAGTGGTTCTTTAACGATCTGGCAAGGAAAAAAGCAGTGCCACTCCTGGGCAATCACGACGATTGCAGGGCTCGAAGAGCCGCATCTTCAGGCAACGGGAGCTGAGCTGCAAGGAGGCAGGTCAGGGAGCTTATCTCACTATTTCTTCATTTCTCGAATCCAGCGGGCCATCTCATCAAGGCGAGCCGACAGCTCTTCCATATCCGGGACTTTCTCCGGGCTATCCGGATCCTTATCCCATTCAGATCTCAGGGCTCCCTTTCCTTCCTCGATGGTATCTCGCATCTTTTCTTGCTGGCGAGCCATCTGGTCCACCAGTGAGGTTAGATAGTCCTGCTTTTCCGAGAGCTGAAGTTCGCCTTTTTCCACCATCATCTGGACGATCTGTTCCAGACGTTCACGCGTAAGATTGGCAACTCCGATTCCCCCCTGCACGAGACGGGACAGGAAATCGGTCACATTGGTAGATACTTCGCGGATCAAAGAACTGAGCAGGAAGGTGGCAAATTCCAGGTTCTGCTGTTCGGTACTGACTTTTAGAAAGGTCTGACCAAGGACTCGGGTGGTTATGTCTTCCCCGGTGATGTTATCCACCACGCGAACCTCTTCCCCGTCCTGAACGCATTTAGCTACATCTTCCAGGGTAATGGTCTTGCTGGTCTCTGCATCGTAGAGCCGACGATTCGCGTAACGCTTGATCAACCTCATCGCTGTTTTTGCACTGCACAAAGCAGGCCATTTTAAGTCAAGAAGCAATTGAGCTTTGTCGAGAGTTTCATGGCTCCAGATACCGGCCTGTGCATCTCCATGGATGCGGTAAGAATTCGGCAGTGCCCGAGCCTCCCGGACACCTGAATTATATCCCGATCCCTGCCCCCGAATGTCGTATGACAAACGTTATCGACGGGCCCGATGCGGGCCTATCATTTCTAATTTCAGTGGTCAGATTTCCCGGGGGTGATTCTACTGGCGGTAACTATGGAACAACATCTGCAGACCATTCGAAATCAATTTCAAGCAAGTATAAAGAAAATCACCGAGAACCTGGCGCGCCGTGCGGACGATGGAGGAAAGCTCTCCATCTCCAAAATGGACGAGAATCAGCTGGTTCATTACAACCTGGCCTACCATACCGCCGAATTCAATATTGCCGATTATTTCCTGAACTACTCCGACCAGAACGGAGATATGGAAAAGGACATGGCCTCCGCATTCATCGGAGAAGCGTTCAATCGCTTTCGAGGAGAGCTGGCGGGCCGCGCCGAGGAGTACGGCCTGGGCCCGGACGAAATCTCAGGACTGTTCACTCAGGAACTGAACGAAGCCATTCAGAAGTCTGTTGAGAAAAGTAAATACGATCGCATCGCAGAGAACGTCATCGCCGGTCAGTATGGAAACCTGGCCACGGACGATTACAACGAAGTTCGAGATGTTTACCGCAAGATAGCTGAGCAGACTGTAATGCCTCATGCAGAGCATGTGCATCGTCATGATGATTTTATCCCGGACGATATTCTCAGCGAACTGATTAACAACGGAGCCTTTGGACTTTCCATTCCCGAGCAGTACGGCGGACTTCTGGATATGCTCGGAAACGTAGGGATGATGATTGTAACCGAGGAACTCTCTCGCGGAGGACTTTCCATCGCTGGTTCTCTGATTACCCGTCCCGAAATTCTTTCCAAAGCCATTATAAAGGGTGGCACCGAGGAACAAAAGGAGAAATGGCTGGGAGCCCTGGCCTCTGGCGAGCGTATGGCCGGTGTTGCAGTAACCGAGCCAAACTTCGGTTCCGATGTTGCAGGCATGAAGGTTACCGCTGACAAAGTTGACGGCGGATGGGTCCTGAACGGTGTAAAGACATGGTGTACGTTCGCTGGCTACGCCGATGTACTTCTGGTTCTGGCTCGCACAGAAAAAGATCCTTCGCTCAAGCATAAAGGACTGTCCATACTCCTGGCCGAAAAGCCACGATCCAAAGATCATAAGTTCGAAGTTAAGCAGGACGGCGGCGGATCCATGAGTGGATCGGCTATTGCCACCATCGGCTATCGAGGCATGCACAGTTTTGAGGTGAATTTCGATAACTACTTTGTTCCCGATGAAAACCTCATTGGAGGTGAAGAAGGCAGAGGCAAAGGCTTCTATCTTCAGATGGCCGGATTCGCCGGTGGCCGTGTTCAGACCGCAGCCCGTGCCAACGGTGTAATGCAGGCTGCCATGGAAGCGGCAGCCCGATACGCGAACGAAAGAAAGGTATTCGGCAAAGAACTAAAAGAGTATCAAATCAATCGCTGGAAACTGGCCAAGATGGCTATGATCGTTCAGGCCTCTCGCCAGTATTCCTATCATGTTGCCGGCCTGATGGATGAAGGAAAAGGTAACATGGAAGCCACTCTGGTTAAATTCTATGCTTCTCGAATCTCTGAATGGGTAACCCGCGAAGCCATGCAAATCCATGGCGGTATGGGCTATGCAGAAGAGTATCCGGTATCCCGCTATTTCGTGGACGCCCGAGTATTCTCCATCTTCGAAGGCGCCGAAGAAGTTATGGCATTGCGAGTTTGTGCCAGAGAATTGCTTCAACAAGTTCTGCAGGGGGCACCTGCTTAGGGCCTTAGATCGCAATGCCTAACTCTTTGGCCTCGCCAAAGAGTTCCGCACAGGATGCCGCACACGGAGGTGCTAATGTCGGCGGAGACAGGACGTCGAGAGCCGACGAGTGCAGAAGGTCCGTAGGACCGCAGATCTTCACGGGAGCGTGGCTACAGGAGGGGCAACTGCAAGGCGGCAGTTCTATCAGGGGCTTGCGGCAGCGAGCCATCCCAATTTCGGCGAGCGTACCTCTATCTAAAGAAATCCGCTATCTGCTCTCTGGTTTCCTGATCTGGAAGTTCGCCACGTCCTGCATTCATATTGTCCAGAAGATGATCCGGCTTACCGGTTCCTGGAATAACGCATGTCACGGCCGGATGAGATAAGACAAACTTAAGCATTGCATTGGACCAGCTTAGAATGCCTGCCTTGCGCATCCAGGCTGGCAATTCCTGACCTTTAACTCGAGAGAAGATCTCTCCGCCGCCGAAGGGACGATTAATTAGAACGGCCACATGCTTTTCCATGCAAAGCGGGAGGAGTTCCTTCTCAGCTTCTCTTGCCAGCACATTGTAATTGAACTGTGCGAAATCCACATCGTACTTGCGGATGGCTTTCATCAAATCATCGTAACCACTTTCTGTATAATGAGTAATACCGGTGTATCGTATTTTGCCGGTGGCCTTGAGCTCCTGGAGATAGGGCCAGTGAATGTCCAGATCCAGGAGGTTATGAACCTGGAGCAGATCGATTTCTTTGAGTAAACTGAAAGAATTCTGGATTTGTCTTCTGCCGGCGGAATCGCCCCGGGTCCAGACCTTGGTGGCGGTAAATAAATCCAGCGCATTGGGGCTATCCGGATCCAGGCCGCCGCGTAATCGGCCAATGACCTCTTCTGCAAGACCATACATAGGACTGCTGTCAATGACCCTGCCTCCAGCGGCATGAAAGAGCTCCAGGACCGTTCTGAGCCTTACCAGGGACTCCGGATCATCGTAATCGAAGGCCTGCCATGTCCCCAGGCCCACTACAGGAATCGTCTCTCCGTATCCAGGAATGGGCCTCTTCCTTAATTCCTGATCAGGTCTGGGTATTCCGAACAATCTGGATAGCTGCATGGGCTGAG
>JBHIXQ010000155.1:0-6048 GCA_041984705.1 Leptonemataceae bacterium
GATGAGGATTATGCCTTCTCCGGGCCCGAGTGGTTGCTTAAGCCAGGATTTGGAGCTCTGGCCCAGAAGCTGGCTGCCGGATTAATCATTCGTACCGGTGTATCCGTAAGTACTGTGCGAAAGACAGCCACGGGTGTAAGTCTGGATACATCTGCAGGGAGCTTTGAATGCAATTCTGTGGTTGTTACCGTGCCTCTGGAAATATTGCGTAAGGGAACCATCCGGTTCGAACCGGGTTTGAGTCAGAAGAAGCTGAACGCATTGAAGCGAATGAGAATGGGGACAATGAACAAAGTAGCCCTGGCTTTTGCCCGAAACTTCTGGCCAGCCGAGATTCACCGTATGGGAAACCTCAAGGAAGGTCCCATAATGGAATACTGGAACATGGCACCTGTGCATGGGAAACCTGTGCTGGTGGCTCTGAGCGCTGGTTCTTTCGCTCGAAGCCTGGAAGTAATGTCGGAGCCAGAGATTCAGGACCTGGTTCTTTCTGATTTGCGATCGATGTTTGGAAAGATACCGGAGCCGCGAGGCTTGATTCGAACGAAATGGCATAGCGATTCATTTACAGGTGGATCCTACTCGATGATCGCTGCCGGAAGTTCCGTAGAGGATTTTGAAACCCTGGCAGATCCTGACGATGATAGAATATTCCTGGCAGGGGAGGCATGTAACTCAAGATATCCCGGAACCTTGCACGGAGCATTGATTTCGGGTCAGAAAGTCGCCGAGCACATTGTCTCCAATGCATAGCGCGAAATAGGCCCCACCGAAGTCCGCCTTGCAAGCAGTGCGATAGAATCCTTACCGGATAGAATGCATCGCCACTGGATTCACTGAACACTTTTTATTCGTAGATCTTCGCCGGATGCGTAGCACGGCGATGCCACACCCTACTGGATACGCATCCGGCCCGGTTTATTTTGCCCAGGGCGAGCCTTCGAGCGTTTGCAGATCAAAGACGCCAATTCGATCGTTATGAAGAGAACCCATGTACAGATATCTTCCGTCGTCCTTTGCTCCGGTGATTTCCTTTAGATGCTTTCTATCCGGATCCTGGAGACTACGAAGAATTTTACCTTCTCCGTCAATTTCCAGCACGAAGCCATAGGGTTTTGGTTTGGGCCACATAAACTTTGGTAATCGGGCAACAATGTTCTTAAGAAAAGGAGAAGGATGCAGAGAATCCATGATCGGATTTCGCACAGTAAAGAGACAGAGCCAGAAGGTTCCCCGGCTGGTGCGGGCGATATTGTCAGGAAACCCTGGAAGGTTTTCAATCAGGGGTTCCATGGTATTGGCTCTGGGGCCTTTTAGCCAGAATCGATTCACGCGATATCGATAGGTTTCATGAACCAGCAAATAGGATTCATCGCTGGACAGGGCTACACCGTTGGCAAAAAAAAGTCCATCTTTCAGGACGATGGTCTTCTTTTGGACCGGGTCGTACTTAAGCAATCGCCCGTGGGGCTTCGCTTCCAGCAAATCATAGAGATATTCGTTAATTCCAAATCGGTGGCTGGCGTCCGAGAAATACACCGAACCGTCACTGGCAACATCCAGATGATCGGTAAATCCAAAAGGTACTCCATCGGCACCGGTGCTGAGAACCTCAATATTCCCGTTCTGGACTTTTAGTAGTCCTTTCACTCCATCTGCAACATAGAGCGCTCCTTCCGGGCCAAAGGCAAGGCCCAGCGGTCTTCCGCCTGTGTTTGCATAATCCTCCAGAGTCTCCTCGCTGCGATCAAAAGTGAATCGAATAATTCTACCATCCAGCAGGCCCGCATAGATCTGGCCGTCCGGACCAACAGCTACATCCTCCGGGCCTTCTATCTGGCCTTGAAGTGCCAGTGAAGCATTTTCCAGGAGACTATTGGGTTGCGTGGGTCCCTCAAGTGCCGGTGCTTTGGGTGGATTGTAGGCTTGCGGGTCGATGGGAGTGGGCCAGGTAAGTAGATAGATTAGCAGCAATACAATGAGCGCCGAGACCAGGAGTAGAGCCTTCTTTGTTTTGGAAGCGGATGCGATCATACACCATGGTAGAAAGTGTTCTAAGAAAATGTAAAGTAAAACTGCCGAAAGGAAAGGAGCGTTCCTGCAATTTCGCATCGGTCCTATGGATGGTCCCGGATTGAATTTCCCCGGAATTGCCTGGTTGAGCTTCAGGAATCATTAGCGATCGGGAACTACATCATTCCGTTAGCTTAAACTCATCAGCCTTCCGGTGCTACCTTTCATTTGAATACATTGCTTTCGTTCGATTCAAGCCGCTGAGCTTACGGTTGGCATAAGAATAGATCTGGCTGACCTCCGGGGGCTCGCTTGAAAATATCTGTTCGCAGGGACATGTTTTTTCCCGGTATTCCACTGCGCTGTAGAGCGGCTCGCACTCGCATATGAATGAGCTGGGCATAGTTACCATTGCCGGCCATACGATGTCCAAATCGTGCATCGTTCAATTTACCGGATCGAGTGGTCTGAACCAGGTGTAGAATCCTGTCCTTTTTCTCCGGGTAGTAATGATCCAGCCATTCCATGAAGAGATCTTTCACTTCATAGGGAAGGCGAAGCAGGATATGATAGAGCCACAATGCTCCCGCTTCTGCGCACTGACGCACAATCTCTTCTATTTCAGAGTCATTCAGGCCGGGTATCACGGGGGCCATTAAGACTCCTGCCGGGATTCCGCTCTTGCGTAACCTCTGCAGGGCATCCAATCTTCGCAGGCCTGTGCCTGCCCTGGGTTCCAGCTTCGAAATCAGGTCTGGCTGCAGGCTGGTAACAGAAATATTAACACTTACCAGACCTCTGGCTGCAAGCCGGGATAGTAAGTCCAGATCACGAGTAATTAAATTGCTTTTTGTGGTAATGGCCACCGGATGCTGGTACTCTTCGCAGAGTTTTAGTATACCCCTGGTTATCTGTTCCTTTCTTTCAATGGGTTGATACGGATCTGTATTTGCACCCAGCACAATCGGTTTGACTTCGTAGTTTCGCTTCTGAAATGCCTCCTCCAGAAGGGCCACCGCATTTCTCTTGGCGAAAATGGTGGTTTCAAAGTCCCGACCCGGGGACAAATCCAGGTAGGCATGGGAGGGTCTGGCATAGCAATAGATGCATCCATGTTCGCAACCTCGATAGGGATTCAAGCTTACATCGAACGGTACATCCGGTGACTGATTTTTTGTCAGGATGGTTTTTGCCTGTTCTTCGATGACCCGGGTATTGCCAGGGGAGTCCGCAATGGGTTCCAATCTTTGTCGGTGTATCTTTTCGAACCTTCCCTCCGGCGAAGAAAGGGAGCCCCGGCCATAGTCTGCTTTACTTGTCGCATGCATGGCTATCGTATGTATAGTTGTTTCTGGGGCTGGCAAGCAAAAATTCTTTTTCCCTTTTTCCTTTGTGGAGTATTGTATCCTCGTGAGGGGTCCTGGAGCTGATTCGATTGCCAGGTGCTCGATGAATGATTGGCGGAGAGGGGATGGATGACTACTGGCAGATCGGGGGTGGATCTATCGCAGGCCTTTTCTGAGTTTGAGCGTACGGGGAGCGTCGGATTGTGGTTTCGCACCGCCAGGCAAAATCATCAATAGTTCCGGTTCGGAACAGGGAGGGCGGCCCCTCAGGTATTTCCCATGGGATCGTCGCCGACATCGAATGGGCGAACAATGGGAGGCGAAAGCTGCAGACATTCCACCATCAATCTTTCCAGAGAGTCCTTTAGATCCCGGAGCATGGTTTCAATTCCCTGCTTGCGATTTTTCTTGTACTCCGGGTAGTACCGGGCCAGGGATAGTGGTTCGGTAAAGCGAACATGAGCTTTTCTGTTTCGCGCCGATGTTTTTCCCAGAATGTATGTTTCGTATCTGCCCAGCCATTCGTAGAATCGTTCTGCCGAAGGATGTGAAATCAAATACTCGGGCCGCGTTACAATGAACAGATAGGCCTTTTCGCATTCCTCTCTGGCCCATTCCAGAGTCTTTTCGTCTACATCCGGCAACCTGGGATCCGGATATTTCACAGCGATCATTTCCAGTATGCTCAACAGGAATCGCAGCTTTTCAATGGCATCCGCGTTTCGATTGTATCCCTTGACCTGAATTCGATCTGCAACCTGGTCCAGCACAGCATGCCTTACGCGACCCACACGATAATCCCAGTCTGTAAGCGATGCCGGCGAAATACTGTAGCTTGCTTCTTCTTTCTCCAGAAGTACCCGGCCGATTGCAAGAAACCTTCTGAGCAAATTTCTGTTCCTGGGATCAATTCCTAATTTTCGTTCCAGTTTCTTAAGGGATGAGTGCAGATCTCCTTTGATTGCGGCCTCTGTACCCGAATAAACATATTTTACAAAGGCAGGCAGGACCATAATGTCTGCAGTGGCATCCAGCTTCCTGGCATCTTCCAGGCCCCAGAATCCGATTTGTGCGATACCGGGCTGTAAAGGAAGCAGGCTATCGTTTTCACCGCTGGTAGGTTCTCCTTCCGGATAGACCACAAGTTTGCCGCCTGGATGGGACAGGATGGACCGAGACATCTTGATGCTTTCCCGGTCTGCTGTTCCTGCAAGTACCGAATAAGCTCCAATTCCCTGAATCAATCTGCCCACTACTCCGCTGCCCCAATCGAATACCTGGCGGGAGGCCATATAATGAAATCGGGCACCCATGGTCTTGGCCACTGCATATGCCACCGGGGGTTCGGCCGTAGTGGGATGGTTGCTGCAATACAGAATTCTCTCTTTTCGAAGATCCCGTAGCATCTTCTTATCTTCAGGTCGAATTTCAACGCCTTCCAGATTCTGCACCATACGCAGAAGCACAGGAAGACTGAAGTCGATACCCCACGCCAGGGGCAGAGAAAATCCGGGAGGAATAAATGGCTCCATATTTATGCGAAACTATTTGATTACAGTTCTTTCGCACCCTGTAAAGAAATTTTCCGGCACTGGTTCAGAACTGTATCAAACGGTACGGAGGTCCAATTCATTGACGGTGCAGTCCGGCAGCCACCAAAGCCAGATCAGGAACTCGGGATAAGGATATATGGATGTCTTTCAATTCAAACGCCCAGGTGGCTGGAGATGAACTTTCGGGCATGTTTTTCTATCTCTTTGTAAACTTCACGTTTGAAAGGAATAATGTTGGCTACAAGCTCCGAGAGCTCCATCCAGAGAACCGTGTTGAATTCCCGTTCATGTAAATCCAGGTCGAGACTGGATGGATCCCCGTCCCATCTAAAGTAGAACCACTTTTGCTTCTGTCCCCGAAACTTTTTTAGATGAGCCGGAATATCCTCCGGAAATTCATATGTGAGCCATCCTGGAATTTCTCCCTCTGGATTGTCCAGCTTCAGGCCCAGTTCCTCATACAGCTCTCGAATGGCGGCGTCACGGGCATCCTCCCCTTCATCAATTCCACCCTGCGGAAACTGAAAATGGCCGGGATACTGAATTCTGTCTCCGGCCAGAACCAGACCCGAGGAGTTGAATACAATCATACCGGCGTTTAATCTGTAGGGCTTACTCATAAAGTCCTCCTCTGGACGTTTCTTCGCGAAAATGTGAATGCAGAATTTATGTTGAGCCTTCAGGGTTCGAGAGAAAACTGCCGGTTCAATCCAGTAAAATGCAAGGTAGCAGCTAAATGGCCGCAAAGAAACATTCTCATAAGAAATCCTACTACAACGATATTGCGCTCCGCCTGGGACACAAGTTATTCGGAGTGGAGCATCTGCACTACGGCTACTTCGAGAAAGGCAAAAAGCCCACCCTGCAGACTCTGCCATCCGCTCAGGACGCCTACGTTCGAAACCTATTGAAGTACATTCCTGCCGGAGTTAAGCGAGCCCAAACGGTTCCTTCTTCGTTAATTGCTTCGATTGCGATTTCGTCCCTAGATCGTCTATTCTTCACAAATCTATGCCGGGTTTCGCGAATAATGCGCTGTATCAACGCCTTTTTTTCGCGTCCATTTTCCGCAAGATTTTCTATGGAAACCCTGGAACTGCCATCTTTTGTTACCTATGCCATCCCTGCCTTTTTTC
>JBHIXQ010000156.1:0-6042 GCA_041984705.1 Leptonemataceae bacterium
TGGAGCTAAGATCCTACTATACTCACATTGCAAAAGGGGCCGGCTACGATCATACATTGCATCTGGCGCTGCCATCGGAAGTGTCCGGCATAGCAACTGTGGTCCGCAAGGATGCCAGCGGTACTGAGCTGGAAAGCCAGCAGCTGAATATCTCTTCGGGCAATGCTATCGATATTCTGGGACGAAGCAATCTGACGATCAGCTCTTCCAACACTGCGCCGGATCAGACCTTCGTAATGGGGCATAGCGCCGAGCTTACCTTTTTGCCCGATGCTCCCGTGGCCCTTCAAACCATGGGCAAAGCTCCGTATGATTTATTTATCAAGGTGTTAAACACCGGTCATGATATACATTTTGCAGGTCGGTATTTTGCAGAGGATGGATCGGATAAATACATAGATAGTGCAGGATTTCCATGGGCTCTGATGGTGCCGGATTACTGGCAATGGCCATATGAGCGTGCCAACATCCACGATGGCTATCCAGCATTTGATGATTGGTATCTTTCAGCAGGGACAGAATCTAAAAACTGGTATGATTCACCGGTGGCCGACTTTGTGTTCCCGGCGAATTAAACTTCAGAAGAAGCGGGCTGTGCTGGCTCCATTGGAGCCAGCCCTTTTTTCTTTACCAGATGCAGGCAACCAGTAAACATCATCAGGTGGACACAGAGTTTATTTCTCCATCCGATTTGCTGGCTTTTATATCTCCCCTGATTGCACTGGATGAAAGGCAAATCATTCGATACGTAAGCCCAACGTTTCAGAATGAGTTCTCATTAAAGAAAGACATTGCAGTGGGCAAGACTCTGGAAGAGATACTGCCATGGGAGCCGCAGGCCGTAGCGGCTCTACTTACAGATGTAAGGCGCTTCCAGAGCGTGGGTACTTCCAGGCTGGATAACAGAGAGATTGAAGCTGGGAGCAGGATCTATGGCTATTCATTGTTTGCATTAAAGAATGGCCTGGCATTAATGATTAAGGATATCTCCGAGATTCGCAGGCTGGAAGCCGAGGTGGATCTTTTGCATTCCCGGCTTTTGAGAGTGCAGGAAGAGGAGAGGCAGCGCATTGCAGCGGAACTGCATGATGGAGTGGGACAGACGATTCTGGCAGCCAAGATAAATCTGGTTTCTGCAAAGAAACATCCGGACCGAGGTAGTTTTGATCAAGGGGTGGAGCTTATTGACCAGGCAAGTCAGGAGCTCAGGGAAATCTATTCCAATCTGTTTCCCAACTCGCTACGAGAAATCGGACTGCAGGCTGCCATCAATAGACTTGTGCGAAGCTTTCTGGAGCCGCGAGGATGTGAAGTGGTCCAGGCTGTAGATATTCAAAGAGAAATACCGGATGGTATTTCTGTACCGCTGTTTCGAATGTGTCAGGAGATCTTTACGAATATCGTGCGCCATTCCGGTGCAACGAAAGTAGAGGTCCTTCTGGAAGACACCGGCGATGCTCTGGTATTGCAGGTAAAAGATAATGGTAAGGGATTTTCCGTTACCGATTTAAAGAAAAGAAGCCTGGAAAAAGGCGGATTCGGTTTAATGAATCTGAAAAGAAGGGCAGAGGATCTGGATGGTATTTTTGGATTTCTATCAACTCCCGGGGAAGGCACCGAGGTGTCGGTGGTGCTACCCTGGTCAGAAGAGAAATCCATTACAGGAAACGATAAATGAGTGAAACCAAACTGAAAGTATATCTGGCAGACGATCATCGAATTCTAAGGGAAGGGCTGAAGCTGATTCTGGCAGAAAGCGATGGATTCTGCGTGGCCGGCGAAGCCGGGGATGGCAGAACAGCCTGGGAAGAGCTGGACCGAGAACCGCCGGATGTGGCTGTTCTGGATATTTCCATACCAGGCCTTTCAGGTATTGAAATCGCACGCAGATTGAAGCGATATCATCCAGGAGTCAAAGTAGTATTCTTAAGTCGCCATGACGATGAAGAATACATCGATCAGATGCTGGACATGGGAGTGGAAGGCTATGTACTCAAAGACGATGCAGGGGAAGACCTGCTCCGTTCTCTGGAAGCAGTGGTAGCCGGACAGCACTTTCTCAGCCCCAGAATCAACAGTCGACTGATTCATCGAGTCAAGACTCTGGCTGGAGGCGGCAAGGTGGTATCCGAGCCTGCCGGTGACCGGGTGAACTCCGAAAACGATAGCGACAAACATTCTCTATATCAGGTGCTTTCGCCGAGGGAGCGAGAAATCCTGAAGCTGATCGCTGAAGGCACCTCCAGAGATGAAATCGCACAGAAACTGCATATAGCGCCTACCACCGTGAAGGTGCATCGCCAGAATATCATGCGAAAGCTGGAGATGCATTCTGGAACAGAGCTTGTTAAGTTTGCTATCCGCTCCGGGCTTGTAGAGCCCTGAGCGGACTATCGGATTATCTTCTAACGCATAAGAGGGCTTGCGCGGTGCCGCAGCTCGAGTCCTGGGCAAAGGCACCCAGGGCTGCCGTGCCTGTACTTGTTGCATCTCCTCGCATTCCGTTTGAACCGCCCGATGCCCAGTTGTTGCATGTATTGCCCAGAGTGCTGGTAGTCCAGTCGCCGGCATCCGCAATGCCGGTCCAGTAGAAGCTCACACTGCTGGTAAATACTCGAGTCAAGGGATTTGTGGACAGATTCGAAACTCCGTTGGAATCGGTAGTGAATATTAACTGATCCGAAGTATTGAAGTAGGAGGTCTGCGGAAACAGCACCCAGTCCAGATGCTCGGATGTTCCCCCGCTGGTGCAGTTGGCCGATGTGCAGGCTCGTCGATGATCGCTTACCAGAAAAGCCTTATATTCGTTGGATGCTCCGGGAAGACCGGGAAAGTTAACCCCTTTTTCCCAGGCGCAAACGGCATCGGCAGATTCAATGCCGTTTGCGTCGGTTGTGTTCTTAAAAGCACCGGGATAGGTGGCCTGCGAGGCAAAGATGTATTTTTTCAAGGCGCTGGAAAGAAGCACCGCATCCAGCCCATCCATGTCGGGAAATGGATCTGAACAGGATCCCAGAACCATGAAAGGCAGAAACAGTGCCAGGGCCACAGACCGAATTCTATTTCGCATCTTTAAAGAGGCCCCGGTGGCGATACCAGCTGAACTGGACGTATTGCCGGAGGAACTCTCCAGCATTTCTTCATATTCTACTATTGGTTTCATCAGAAATACGTCCTCCACTGGATTCTGGCCTGCATATCTGTAGCCATGCCCGGGTCTTCCTTTTGCCAGGGAATGTCCGGAGTGGTGGCATCCATGGCCACTCCCCAGTTGGAGCTTCCAGGCCGGGGCCCGGCTGCTTCCTGCACCGGGCTGGAAAAGAAATATAGATCTACAAAGTGGAATAGATATATAAGCCCCACGGAGGCTGCCAGATAGGTCTGATTATTCTGGCTTTCCGAGTATTTGCTTCTTTCTGCAGACCGGCGAAACCACATCAGTCCCAGAAAGGCCCGGTTTCCGTTACTGGTAAGAAGGATGTTTGTGGGATCATTCCAGGGTTCCCGGGAAAGCAGATTGCCCCGCTGACGTTCAACATGAAATGCGTAGGCCGTGCCCAGGATGAGGCCGTTGTAAAGATACAGCTTGTATTGCTCGCCCCGGTTGTATTGAATCCATCCCGGGATCAATGCCATTGGATAAGTGATCCGTGAATAATCATAGGCCGGTTCCGGACTTTCTTCCGGTTCTTCTTTCTCTCTGGCCGTTTGCTCCCGGGCTTCCTCCATTTGAATAGTCCTTGTCTTATTGGACCGTTCGATCTGAACCCTGGCTGGATCCGAGAATGGGCCTGGCTTTCCAAATTTGTTCAGTCCGGCGATGCGAATGACATATGCGCCTGGCTTTAGATCCAGGCGAACGCGATTGGTTCCAATTCTATTTTCGGTAACGGTGCCATCTTCCTGCTGCACTCGAACCAGATATCCCGAGCTTCCTTCCACGGCTTTCCATCGAAGCTCCACAGGCTCTGCCATGAGCGAGGACGTAAACGTGCATATGATCAGGACAAACCAGAAGGCTCGGGCCATGCCGGGGCTTCTAGCTCCGGGGCTCGCCTTTAGCCCGAATCTGTAACGTCCTTTGTCTGTTTGTCTTTCCGAACGCATATCACTCTTCCAGGGACTGAATACGCATGCGGTCTGTGCTATTCCAGTTCAGGCTTTTCCAGTTGTTCGCTCAGTGTCACCTGAAAGCGATGTTGAAATCCAGTTCCGGATTGTCCGTCTCCATATATTGGCTCAACAGACCATTCAAACCATGCTGTATCCAGCAATGTTAACTCTCTGAAGTTAAGATAAGGATTCGGGACGAATCTTTCAATTAGAATTGAGTCATCGCGATAAAGTCGGAACAAATATTTATCAACTCCTGGAACGGGAGTCCATCTAAATGGAAGCGAATCTCGTTTACTCATATCAACGGCCGTTTCAGGAAGAGGAAATATTGGATAAACGTTTGCCCTGGCAACTCCGGAAGGATCGGGAGCAGGACGAGTATAAACTGGCTGCTTCTTCGCAGTGTCTGGCTTCTCATCTGCCTTGAGGTTTATGGCAACTTCCTGATCTTGTTCTTCAGATGGCTTAATTTCAAACGATAAAACTTTGGAAGTTACATCCTGGGACGTATCCGGTGCATCCGGCAGTCCTGCCAGAGATGTAATTCTCCAGTAATACGTACCGGTAGTTAAAGGGAACACTGCACTTCTTCTGCCGGTGACCAGAGAACTACTATTACTCATATCCGGTTCTGTGGATACATCGATTCGAAACCTTTGCTGAAACCCCGGGCCCTCCCATGAGAAAAGAACCAGTCCGGACTCACTGGAAATTGTTATGGTGGATCCTGGAGCCGGTTGCACGGGCTGCAGAGGTTGGCTTTCCAGAAGTCTGAAGCTTCTTGTGGCAGATTGTTCCGAGGCGTTCCTTACATACCAGCTATAGATTCCAGGAGGCAATTCCATCTGGTATTGATTTTCTGCAATTCCGTCAATAGAGATGGGAGACTGCTGGGCGCTGGAGGACTGCAAATGAAGAGAGCAGGGGCAGCTTCCCGACCATCGGAAGGTGATCTGGCTCTTTTCGTCCTCCACTACGGTGCGAATGTCCACCGGAGAAAGCAGGGTCAAATTGCTCTCCAGCTTCTGAATGCCTTCATTGCGAATCCTGCTCCAGGATGGAAGATCCTGGCCATCCAGAGTGGCCCCGGACTCGTCCTGCTCGATTTCCAATGAGTCGTCCGATAGTTTGATCCTGGATCGACCATTCAGGTTTTCGATCTTGCGATCCTTTGCAATCAGATCATAGTCTCCCTTTAGTTCCAGTTCCAGGGAACCTTGCATGAGCTTGAGCTCTTTGCGGCCTTCCTCTACGAACAATACCAGCATGGTTTCTGGAGCCATTTCCACTCGGGAGCCATCTTCCAGTTCCAGCACCGCCTCTGAATAGGAATCAGTGCGAATCCAGTCTTCATTTCTAAGTAGATCTCCGGGATTGATACGGTCCCAGAGCACGGAATCACTGAATTTTCGTTCAGCAATGCGGTATCGAAAAGTGAGTTCTCCGATGGTTTCTCCGGAGCCCGAGCCGGTGGAACGGTTCTGCTCGTATAGAAACAGTGCAGCAAATACTACAATGGAAAGAATTAGCACAAGTACCGTGATCCATTCTGTGAGTCTCAGACCTTTCACTTTTTCTTCTCTTTACTCACCATTTGATCACTCGATCTCTGGAGCTCCATTTTCGCCTGCTGTTCATCGAACTGAATTCCAACCATGGCCCTGAGCTCTTCCAGTGAGCGCGGCCGGTCCGGATCATCCATAAAGCCCAGGATTGCATATACTGTTTCTGGCTGGCTTTTTCCTTTGATTCTTAGCGGCGGCATTTCCACTGCATCGAATTGCCCTCGAACTCTTTCCATACTATAAGAAGAGATCAAAATATCTGTGCCAAAGAGCTTGTTCAGGTATTCAATCCTGGAGGCCAGATTAACGGTATCTCCAATTACGGTGTATTCCAGTCGTTTTTCTGAGCCAATCTGACCGG
>JBHIXQ010000157.1:0-6028 GCA_041984705.1 Leptonemataceae bacterium
GTATCCAGATAATCGGGAATACTGCGCAATGGAATGCTAATATCATTCTTATGCACCAGGCCAGAAGCCAGACTTTCGCTTATGCCTTCCCGGTAGGACCAGAATCTCTTCTTGCCTGATTCGCTTTCTGCAGGCAGTGCTTCAGAGGTTAACTCAAATAGCTCATTAGATTCCAGAAAGTCATGGGACTCTCGATTCACGCTAAATTCCAGTAGCGAAAAATAGGGCCATGGCTTCAAGAATGGTAGATCCAGATTTAAATGCTGTCTCACCTGCAGCATACATCCCAGGTCAAAAAATTCAAATGCATGCAAATCCAATCCCGATTTTCTGCAGTGAGCCAGCAATTCCAGGACATCGCCAAAGCGGGGATGAGCGCTGAGAAGCACCAGGGATTCCGGTGGAGGGGATGTCAGCGAAAGGGTAAGCTCTGTGATTATAGCAAGCGTTCCCTCGGATCCTATAATAAGCTCTTTCAGGTTATAGCCAGTATTATCTTTGAGTATCTCCCCGTTTATTTCCAGCAGTTCCCCTTTTCCGGTAACGGCTTTCAGGCCCAGGATATGGTTTCGCATGCCCCCGTATCGAATGAAGCGAATACCACCTGCATTGGTGGCCGCATTGCCGCCTATCTGGGAAGAGCCAGAAGATGCGAAGTCCACGGGGAAGTAATAACCTCGTTGCAGCGCATACTCCTGCACAGATCGAGTAATACAGCCTGCCTCCGCTCGTATCGCAGGTAAATAGGGATCCAGATCCAGGATTCGATTCATTCGAGCCATGGAAATGAGCAGATCATTACCGCTGGAAGTGGCCGCGCCAGCATAGCCGGTCCTGCCTCCCTGGGGCACCAGAGGAACCTTGAATTTTCTGCATACCTGGATTGTGGATTGTACCTGTTCTGCAGTGTGTGGCTCTACCATGGCCCGGGCAGTCTTGCCAGTTCCGGTGCGGTCCCGGCCCAGGTATTCAAGCTCGGATGCATTGGTTACCGGGGTAAGGCCTGTGCTATCCTGCAGCTCTTGAAGAAAATCGGAGCTGTTTTCGAGTAGGTTAATATCTGAAGACATGATTCGACCTGTCCCGTGAGGCCTCGCTTGGCGAGTTCCATTGCAGCCCTGGTGTTACCATCTGGATCCCATGGCGCAGGCCCGGATCCCGGGGCACCGTCTTGATCCAACAAAGCTGGCCTGGATAGCCACACGGACGGTGCCTGGCCTTGTTCAGGAATCTGTAGGAGGTTCTGGATCCTGCAGGCGATTGGATAGCTGCTCAAGTATAAAAAGCAAAAGTGCGCCCGCTATGGCCAGTCCTGCACCGGTGAGAATGGCCGATGTATCTGGAACTCCGGAAATATAATGCCCGGGCCAAATCTTTCGTAAGCTACCTATCATGATGCCAGTCAGGGCAGCCATGGTCAAGGAATGGTGCTTTTCCAGCATATACTTCAGCAGTCGAACAATGGATAGAATTCCCAGCAGCAATCCGCCGGCGAAGCTTCCCAGTACTACCAGATCTCTGCTTTCTATGGATTCCAGGATAAACTTATACTCGCCCATCAAAACCAGGATATAGGCTCCGGATATGCCCGGAAGAATCATGGCAGAAATTGCCAGAGCGCCACAAAGAAAGATATAGATCAATGAGGTGGAGGCCTGTTCCGAGAAGGTAGCCTTGATAGTATCTTCCTTCAATCGAAACAAAACTTCCAGATCGCCCACGGCTTTAACCTCGGAATGTACTCTCCATTTCTCCGTTACCAGCGCGGTAGACTCTTTCTTTCCGGGTTTGCTATCTTTCGCTTCTTTAATGGATAAGGGAAAGGACTTTCTGTTTCCATCCTCATCGAATACATAGATTTCAAAGTTGCCCGGTCGGGCTGGAATTTCGATGGAGCCTTTGGCATCGGTTCGCATTTCCAGAATAGTGGAAACCTTTTCGTTCTGGATCTCTACAACCTCGGTTTTCAGGTTCTCTACTGTGCTCAATCCCACCATTAGAAAGGTAAGAAGACCAAAGAGCACAGCCGTAATTATCTCTCGCATGCCTTTTTCCATTTTCTTGTAGGGAACAGTAATGGAAAACAGGATGAGACCAAAGAAAACGCTGTAGGTTTCGAACGTATAATGCTCCAGCACATAAGGAATGATCTGGATCATGATAGCCAGGCCCGATAGAATGCCCAGAGCCAGTGGAATAATGAATCGCCACTGAATTCGCATCAGGCTTTCCCAGGCTTCCGATCTGCGGGAAGGAATGAGAAGTCTGAAGATGTCCAGAGCATGAGAAGGCTTTACATAACTGATGGCCCCGATCAAATGTTCATAGATGCCGCTGATCAGTGCAATGGTTCCGCCGGAAACTCCGGGAATAATATCTGCAGAACCCATGGCCATGCCCTTGCAATAAAGAATTGCTTTGTTCTTCCAGCTCCGGTATTGGTCCATTGTGCCAGAGGCTCCCTACTATGAAGCGTGTAAATGACAAAACAGACTACCTGACCGCCTTCCGATGCCCTGTTCGCACGGAAAAACAGGCTCTTTCCAGCGGTTCGGCAACCGGCGGATGTAGATTGGCCCTTTCAATTCTTTTGATGCTTGTTTGCTCGGGTCTGAGCCTATCGCCAGCTCTGGCGGCTCCAGTAGGCGCTGAATTGAAGTTTGCTGTTGTGGGCGATCTCATGGGGCATGATGAACAGATCAAAAGTGCTTATGATCCGGAGTGCAAGTGCTACGATTATTCATCTGTGTTCGAGGACACAGCTCCTATCTTCAAGGAGGCGGACCTGGCAATTGGAAACCTGGAGGTTACACTGCCCGGCAAACCGGAAAAGTACAATGGATACCCTCTCTTTGGAAGCCCTGACGCTTATGCAGAAGCAATGTGTAATGCAGGGTTTGATATATTGACTCTGGCCAACAACCATACTGTGGATACGGGCAAGGACGGAGTATTGCGAACCCACAGGGTCGTACACGAACTTGGAATGACTGGTCTGGGTGTTTATCCTGACAGGAAGTCCAGAGATGAGAATCCGGTGCCTGTAATTGAAAAGAATGGTTTTCGCATAGCGATGCTGAACTACACCTACGGCACCAATGGAATTCCGGTTCCTCCCGGCGTTCAGATCAATCATATCCATCCTGCCAGAATTCGCCAGGACTTAAAGAAAGCCTCCACCATGAATGTAGATCTAAAGATGGTATTTTTTCATTTTGGAGCTGAATATACTCGAGAGCCCAATAACTATCAAAAGCAAATGGTAGAGGCGGCCGTGCAGGCAGGCGCTGACATTGTGATTGGAGGTCATCCCCACGTACTGCAGCCATTCGAAAAGCGATTCGTAAAGGGAGCCGACGGCATTCTCAGGCCGGTGCTGATTGCCTATTCCCTTGGAAATTTCGTTTCGCATCAAATTCGTAGATATACCGATGGTGGAATGATCTTCCGTTTTACCGTTGTGCAGGGAGAGAATGGACTGGTTATCAAAGATGTGGACTATGTTCCGGTGCTGGTCTATATCGATCACAGTGGTAAACGTCCTCTGTACAGAGTTCTACCTGTGGAACAGTATCTATATTTCCAGGATGGAAAGCTAATGCGAAATCCGGATGCTCCCAGAAAGCTGAGCAAAGCGGGATGGTCCCGGATGATCACCTTCTTCCAGGATACTACGGAGCATTTAAGAAAAAGCAGGGAGAATGCGGCACCCTGATCAAAACCGCTCTGGCATCCAGACTCCGGTTGCCACCTCGCAGAGAGTGAAGCTCTACTGGGAAGGAGATGAATTCTTTCAGGATTTGATACGCGATATAGGTCGCGCCAGTATTTCAATCTGTCTGGAATCCTACATTTTCCATTCAGATCAAACGGGAGAAAGAGTTATTCAGGCTCTGCTTCAGGCTGCCAGAAGAGGGGTTCGCATCCGAGTTCTGGTGGACGGAGTGGGTTCGTTTCCTCCCTGGAATCTTCGCCGTCACTTCAGAAGTACTACTGCTGCCTTTAGAATATTCAAGCCAGTGGGTCTACTCACTGCATTTAAATCTGGTTTTCATCGCAGGAATCATCGTAAGCTCATATTGATCGATGATTCAGTAGCGTACACAGGGGGCATGAATATAGGCGATGAATTATCGCAAGCGGTGCGGGGAGACCGCCGATGGCGGGATAACATGATGCGAGTGGAGGATGGAGACTTCTATCTGTTGAAACAGAGCTTTGATGAGATATGGACCTATGCCGGCAAAAAGAGCTTTGGTTTGATGCCCCGCTCAAGAATCTCCAGAAAATATTTAAAGAAGTTGAGTCCTTTTTCTCCTCATTGTCCGGACATTTTCTTTCTGAGCAATCATAGCAGGGCGCTCAGGCGGGCCCAGAGGCATCTGCTGATCCAATTGATCAAAAGGGCCAGAGATAGAATCTATATTGGATCGGCCTACTTTATTCCCGCACGCAGCATTCTATGGCTTCTGAGGCGAAAGGCGGCCCAGGGAGTAGATGTTCGAATTATCACAGCGGGAAGAAGCGATGTATGGCTGGCCCGCCAGGCCGGTCGATCTACCTACGGACGATTATTAAAGCACGGAATTCGAATCTTCGAATTTAAAGATCGAATGTTCCATGCGAAGATGACCATTATTGATGATCGCTTTATGGTGGGATCCACCAATATGGATTACCGAAGCTTTCTGCATAATCTGGAAGTGGATGCATGGGTTTGTAGAAAAGAAAGTGTGCAGGCAGCCGTGGAGCAATGGCACATAGATGAATCGGAAAGCGAACGAGTGCATCGCCTGCGCTGGAAGAAACGCAGTATTCTCGAGAAGCTACTGGAAAAGATTGCATTCCTGCTTCGATTCTATCTCTAACTTCCCATTTTCTCCGGGCCACTCTGCATATTTTCAGGCTCCAGTGGCTGCGAATTCTTGAGGGAATTTATCTGCCCTGATAGGCATTACCCTGCTTCTGTCGCAGGGAAGGGGGTATGTAATGTGTTTTAAGGGCCGGTAGTTGAACCAGTTCCCTGGATTCCAGAATATACGCAGATAGAGCACGTCCGTAGACGCAGCCTGAATCAAGACCTATGGTGTTTTCGCGAATGTTCAGTCCTCGCCTGGCCCAGTGTCCGTAGAAAACAGGTCGCGATCCATCATAGAATTCATACCAGGCCGGATTGTCCGGATTCTTCAAGTCAATACCCTGTCCGTCCCAGGTGCGAATCGTAAGAAGAATCCTCCTGCTGGACTCCGACGGATGTTTGCCAGGTTCCAGCCCTGCATGGACTGCGATAAAATCATCGGATTCGATCCAGAGAGGACGAGCCTCCAACCAAGCATGCTTTTCCGGACCCAGCCTTGCATGCAGACTCTTATAGGGCTCCATTCCATGAAAATGTCTTAGATACTCATCTTCATGATTTCCCATCAAAGATTCGTAGCCCTGTTCGAATACGAAATCCACAACGCCAGCCGGATCCGGACCTCGGTTGATTAGATCTCCGAGCATGATAACCCGATCGTCGGACTGCACTTCCAGCTTCTGTATTAGAAGGCGGAGTTCCTGAGCACAACCATGAACATCTCCAATAAAGATGGTTCGGCTTGCTTTCTTCTTTTCACCGTTCAATTTCATGCAATCCAATCCACAGGATTTTTTAATACTTCAATGAGTTCGGCTTCCGGACTGTTTTCTGGAGGAGTATAATCGTATTTCCACATTACATGCATGGGAAGGCTCATTAATATCGATTCTATCCTGCCTCCTGTTTTCAGTCCGAACAATGTCCCTCTATCATAAATTAAGTTAAACTCCACATACCGCCCACGACGCCAGAGCTGGAACTCCTTCTGAGCATCGGTGTAGCTCTATTTCATTCGACGACGTACAATGGGAACATAGCTGGTTAAAAAGGAATTTCCTGCTTCTCTGGTAAACTTCAGCATTTGATCCGGATTCTCCTGCTGGTAATCGTAGAAGATACCGCCAATTCCTCTGCTTTCCCCTCTATGCTTTAGATAGAAATATTCAT
>JBHIXQ010000158.1:0-6023 GCA_041984705.1 Leptonemataceae bacterium
CTCGGCTCCATGTGCGAGATTCACATGAGCTTCGGCATAAAAATAAGGATCCACGGCCCCGGAAAAGGAAAGCTCCAGGCCTGAAACAGAGAAGCCGGTCCTGCGTGGATCGTGAAGTCCGTTCTGGAGGTTCTGCAGCGAATCGTTCTCCTGGCTGGAGAATCCCAGGGCAAAATCGCCTATCAATGAGATATCAATGAAGCGAACGCTGGGATTGCCAGGGTTCAGGCCATTGCCTGGATTCCCGGAGGAGATGGGCGGAAGTTTTGTGACCTTTGCATCTTCCCGCTGGTCCTCCCCCGTGTTTTCTTCGGCCTCATTTTCCTGAGCCGAATCTGAATCTTGCCCGATGGCCTCCTCCAGTGAAGGTCCCGGACCAGATCTTTCCTCTTCAGAATGTAGAAGACCGGGAACAAGAAGAAAGCAGGCCAGCAGGGCGATGAAAGGGGCCTTCCAGCGTCCGCGCAGATCCCGGAATTCCCGAGCATAAGAGTAGAAACAATCCATCATTTTTTGCGATCCTCACCAGATCCTTGCTGGCTGTAAATACGAATTTTCTTATTTTGATTTGACATCAGTTAAGAATATTCCTATTTACGATCAAGCATTTTCCCACGGCTTCCGGTCTTGCCAGGAGGCCGTGGAATTCCGGAGGCTATTCAATGGATTATTTAAAGAAATGGATCTTACCGCTAACACTGGTTACGCTGTTGGCCCAGTGTACCGACGAGGGGGAGAACAACACAGCCCTGGCTCTGGCGGCGTTGTCCCTGGCTGCACCCAACTGCACGATAAATGGAAAACAGTTTTATGCTGATGGTGTTGTAGATTGTAGTAGCGGCACCTCTGCTGTAGGCACGGGGACTGTATTTCTGGCCGCAGCACAATCGCATAGCGATGTGCTATCCCTTCAACTGACCGTGGATGTAGGAGCCACTACCGGCGATCGAGTAGTAGTACACGGGCATGGCTCCGGTCGCAACGCTACCAGCTCAGCTTTCTTGAGAATTGATGGTGATACGAATACGGATGCGGGTGGCGCCAGCAATTCAGGCGGAAGCAGCACTGGAGTAACTCAAAACGGGGATGGTACCTATTGCATTGAATTTCATGGTGAAAGCGAGGTTCATACGATTTACGATAAGAACGCATGCACTACTAAATCCACAAGCGCCGCTCACTGGGACTCCGAAGGCACCAGTGGAAATGGGAGTACCGTGACCACAGGGGCGCCTGCCGGAAAGAACTGGGGCATCACGCTGGTGAATTCCACGGTCAGTGCCATTTCTGTAAACACTGAAGAACAATTCACAGATTAGGTTCCGCCAGTAGCTTCAGAAGTAGCATAGCCCCACTGCTTCTGTGCGGGCTATGCGATTCTTTCCGGTCTTCCACTTCAGGGGAACAATGTCTGGTTTCTAGTGCGATGCGCCGCAAAGAGAGATTTTCTGAAGCTCTTTTTATGCAGCGCAGCATGGGCGAGGCATAAAAAGATGAAGCAATGGAATAGTTTCAGGCTTTTAGCTTTACAGTTCCAGGCCAGGCGGCAACGCTCCCGGTTAATGAACGGTCGAATTATCTTTTACATCGCACTGGCGTTTTTTAGCATTCTGTATGTAATTCTTTCTCCTCAACCTGACTTTCCAGGAAAGCTCATACTTAAGGCTGTTCCAATCTGGATGATCGCTGCGCATGTATTTCTGAGTCTTAAGGACAGAAAAGGCAGATTACTCTTTGTAGGAGTATTGTTTGGCTCTGCCGGAGATGTAGTTCTTTCAACGGACTATCCACTTAGTTTTGTAATTGGACTGGGGCTCTTTTTGATCGGCCATATATTCTACATACTGAGTTTCGCACATCAGTGGGAGTTCAAAGCCTGGAAGATCGCGCCAGCGGCCGCCGTGCTTGCACTGTCCACTTCTCTGAGCATCGCGCTGACGCCCTACTTAAACGGACTGACCATCCCGGTATATGCCTATGTATTTGTTATTAGCCTGATGGTAGTATTCGCCATCTTTCGCAATCCTCCCAGCCCCGCTGTATGGATTGGAGGGGTTCTGTTTCTTCTTTCCGATGCCATCATCGCTCTAAGAGAGTTTATGAAAATGGAAATCCCCTACCGAGCGATCTTGATCATGTCCACCTATTACCTGGCCCAGATTCTCATCGGGGAAGGAAGCATCCAGGATAATCGCACTCAGAAAAGATAATTGGACCGAATGGAATCCCCACCGGGGCTGTAATCCAGGGCCAGGGAATGCCCATGGCCGAACCGGGGCTCAGGGCTTCTTGAGCTCCACCGGTCCTTCTTTATCGATCTCTGTAAGATCTTTCTTTCCGGAATGAGTCCAGTAGAGCTGCGCAGTGCGCACCCGTGGAAAGAAGTTGGAATATCCCAGAGTAACAGATTCAGGCAACGTTTTGCAGAATGTAAAGTATTCTACATGGATTTGAAAACCCGGATGATCCTTATCCTTGCTGGGTTCCCTTCGAATCTCTTCAACGCTCAATTCACATTCATGCTTTTCCGGAAACTGTAGCATTTCCGAAGCCTTTTCCTCAAGTAGCTTACTCAGCTCCTGATAATCGGCAGGGCCACGGTCGGCACCGTCAGTACCTGTGGATTCTGCTTCTGGTTTTTCGGGAGCGATCAGATCATCCTCGTAGGCAATCCATTCCAGAGCGGCTTCCGGACCATTTTGAGGGACATAGATCAATCGAGCCTTGCCCTGTACTACTTTCTCCGGATCTGCATCCCCTCCGCAGGCAAAGAGGAAAATACTGAAAAAGACCAGACAAAGCCTGGACATCGAGGAAAATCTGAAAAGAGTGGGGAGTTCTGCCATGGATGTCTTCTAGGAATTCTTGAAGCCTGCATATTCGCAACGAAAAAAGCTTTTCTTTACAGAATTCTGACGGTCAAATGTGAGCAGAGTCCCGGATGAGCGACAGCTACCGGCAATTAAAGCAGGAAGAAGTGCATCATCATCGCACAAATATAAGATAGAACCATGAAAAAAGATTATCACATAGAATTCTCAATTAGCGACATACCCAACCTTCCCACAGGATGCATTGTGCGAAGAGCGGGTAATGGAAAGGATCAGCAGGGAAGATTCATTAAACCCTCTGAGGACGGACAGGCCATGGTGGTAGTGGATGTAATTGATCCCACGAACTATGAATTCCTGACGGAAGGGGGAATCATTCGACCGGAAGAAGGAGATTCTCTCTACAGACATGCCCACAATTTCGAAGACAGCGAAAAGGCAGAAGCCGCACTACAGATTCTGAAGAACTGGCCTCTTTACAGAGACGATGAGAAAATGCAGGAAACCATTCTGGAATTTGTGAAGAATGCGTTCAGCCCCGAGGAAATCCTGAGCTTAAAGAAAGAGGATAACCTGAAGCCACTTTTCGTTACCATTCAGCATAAATTTCAGATAGGCAGGCATACTCCCAAAGTAGACTGGGAGAAAGTTCGCTGGGAGCGATTTCAGGAAGCCCTGGAAGCCCTGTATGATGGAAAGCATCTAACCTACGTTGCCTTTATTCCTTCGGATCAAAATCATGATCCCAAGTTCTTCAGTATTGGAACCAAGCCCCACGTAGAAACTGTGAAGCAGCTGGAGCGAGAGGAATTCTATTTTAAGCCCACAAACGGCGGGCACATCAAGGTAGTAAGTGCAACCAACGAAACGCCCAAGCGTTTTCTGGTAGATGCAGGTTCCAATGAGTATGGAGCCGGTGTAAAATCCTCCATTTCTACTGCGGAGCTAATCTGCGATATGCTG
Source organism: Leptonemataceae bacterium (assembly GCA_041984705.1). Lineage (GTDB taxonomy): Bacteria > Spirochaetota > Leptospiria > Leptospirales > Leptonemataceae > UBA3465. The sequence goes on from JBHIXQ010000158.1 coordinate 3,795, forward strand.
GAAAAGGAACATCCAGGTCCGGAATACATTCCGGTTAAAGGAAGGGATGCCTACGGCGTAGGACAGAGCTACTAGAAATCCAAAGCCGGGGAAACCCGGAAGCCACGGAGCGCTTACAAATGTAAGCCACCGGGACGTCTGGCATCCAATCAATTCCAGATAAGCCGGAGAACTATCTAAAGAGAAACCCCAAATACCTGGAGCCTCGTATGATCACTGGCTCCAGGTCTTAGTAGGTATTTCCAATTTCTCTATCGATATTCGAACAATATGCTTTCTGGAATCGGGGCCTGCCCCAGTGGACCAATTTCAATAAATTCCGGCTTCACGTCGCCGGGAAAGCTGTAGATTAGAATTCGCTGAATGCTTGCGCCGGCAGGAATACTTTCCTTTTCTTTTACCGGGCTCTGGTTCATCCCATCCGTTTTCAGAATGCGAAACGGATCCTGGCTGGTTTGTCCTTGCTTCAGAAGCACCTTTGTATGGTCCCAGGCAATGGCCGATCCGGTTCGATTGTTCAGGTTCAGATGGACCCAGATAAATCGATCACCATCTTTTTCAGGGCCGTACCGATACTGGCCTTCGAAGTATTCGTTGGGCCCCAGATTCATCCTTGTGATCTGGGCCATCCAGGTAGGGTCCTGCTGCAGGATCTGCCATGCGCCCTCCCCACCACATTGAGCCAGCATGAAAACGGAAATGAATGCTAGAGCTATCCTGGATTTATTGACTAAAAATCTCATTTTAGCAGAGGAAACCAGGATTGTTACAGGCTAATGACATTTCGGAAACATGGATTCTAAGTAACCTGCGCCTCAAGAAAGGAAAGGACGTTCCGCTGAGAAGGTTTCACCCCTATGTATTTTCCGGAGCAATTCAAACTGCTCTCCCTTCCTCCCCGGGCTTCTGTCTACTGGAGTCCTTCGAGGGAGAGCCACTGGCCATTATTATGTTCAATCCTGCAGTGGGGCTCTGCGGTCGGGTCTTTATTTCTTCGGTAGAAACACTGAAGCAGTGGAACGAAGGTAACGCTACCAGCCGAATTAAGATTATTGATTCCGGTGTGCAGCAGAAACTGGAGACCGCTCTTAAGCTAAGGGAATCTCTATTTACCCCCTATTTCCACTCTTCCATCGCCGGGAAGCCTTTGAACGTTACCATTAAGACTGGATCATCTGATGAGACTGAATCATCTGAAGCCGCAGCAATCAGCGCCGGGACTCAGGGAATCTCCGGTATGACCTCGGCTTTTCGCTGGATTAACGCAGAAGGGGATCAATTTCCAGGATTGATTCTGGATCATTACAATGGCACGGTAGTGATGCAAATAAGCACTGCTGTCTGTGATTTACTTCGCCAGGCCATCCTCCGCCATATCCAGGAACTATCGTCTCGCTTTCCGGGCCCATTGAAAATACTGGAACGCTCTGACGGTGGGTTTCGCAGAGCGGAGAATCTTGGCCCTGTGAAAGCCTGGCATACTGATTCTGGAGAGCAACAAGTCTGGTTTGAAGAAGACGGTCTGGATTGCATAGTCGACGTTGAGAATGGACAAAAGACGGGCTTCTTTATAGATATGCGATGCATGCGTGAGTTGCTCGGCTCGCTATGCGAAGATCGAGATGTACTCAACCTGTTCAGCTATACCGGAGGATTCGGTCTGCATGCACTTCGAGGAGCAGCCAGATCTCTGGCCCAGGTAGATCGATCCAGTTCCGCTCTGGAAATTAGCCAACAGCAAATAGAGAGAAACTTTGGAAAAGAAATCCAGAACCGGTGTGAGCACCATTGCATGGATGTAGATCAATATCTAAAAGATCTTCCTTACGAAACCAGGTTCGATATAGTCGTCGCGGACCCTCCGGCTTTTGCAAAAAAAAGAGCCGATGTTAAGAATGCAGTGAGGGCCTACCGTAAGCTCCATCGATCTTCCATTCAAAGAGTTCGATCGGGCGGACTATTTCTGGCCTGCAGTTGTTCCCATTTCATTTCAGCCGAGCACTTCCACTCCATTCTGGTGGAAGCCCTGGCGGCGGAAGGGCGGCAGGCACAGATCCTGAGTCAGCATCGCCAGGCACCTTGCCATCCTGTGGCGGCCAGCCATCCAGAAGGTCATTACTTAAAAAGCCTACTGCTTCGGGTATATTAAAGGCCGAAATAGGCTCATGTCCGCTGGATTAATAGCAACGCGGAAATGTGCCCCGTAGCCCTGTGCGGAAAGGCAGGGCA
>JBHIXQ010000159.1:0-6008 GCA_041984705.1 Leptonemataceae bacterium
CTTACTCTGGCATCGGATATTCACGAGCAACTTGGATGTAAGCAGGATGATATGGGTCGTCTGGTGATCAATCCTCCTGGAGAAACCAGCGTCGCCGGGGTGTTTGCAGCCGGAGACATAGCCTCCATGCAGCAAAGCGTGGCTGGTGCCGTGGCCTCAGGACAAATGGCCGGCAGCGGCGCAGTGCATCAGTTACTTCAGGAAGACTTTCAGAAAAAGATCGGCTGAGGTAGAAAGCAAGGGCATCCGCGAATGACGCTGGAATCCAGGGCCCTGCCGGCCGAATACCCTGGCTGATGACAACCTGCCCGCAAGACCCGGCAAGCAAAGGCTGCTCCCTGTCCCATAACGGATGACAACAGGCCCTGGATTTTTTTCCTTGTTGCATATGTCTTCCACCGACGCTCGTCCCAATCGCCTGGCCCAGGAAAAAAGTCCCTATCTACTGCAGCATGCCTACAATCCCGTGGACTGGTTTCCCTGGGGGACGGAAGCATTTGAAAAGGCGAAATCGGAAGACAAAATGATCTTTCTTTCTATCGGCTACGCTACCTGCCACTGGTGCCACGTCATGGAACGCGAAAGCTTCGAGAATCCGGACCTGGCCCGTAAGCTCAACGATCAATTTGTCCCCATCAAGGTGGACCGAGAAGAACTTCCGGACGTAGATCAGATCTACATGAAATCTCTACAGGCCATGGGCCAGCAGGGGGGCTGGCCTTTGAACGTATTTCTGACTCCGGACCTTCGTCCGGTAACCGGAGGAACCTACTTCCCTCCTCAGCCTGCTTTTGGGCGCCCCAGCTTTGGCCAGGTTCTGGATACCATCAGCGATGTATGGCAAAACAACCGAGAAAAGATCCTGGAGTCAGCAACAGCGCTTACGGACTTTCTACAGAGTACCAATCGAGCCACTACGGAAGGCGATGTAGAAAACGTCGCTCCGCCGGGCATGATGGTGAGCATCAAAGCTGTTGATCTTTTCTTTCAATCATTCGATGCCTATCGCGGCGGTTTTCTTACCAATGGAAACAACAAGTTTCCCCCCAGCATGGCCATTTTACTCTTGATTCGTCAGTATGATAGAAATCAGGACAAGCGCTGCATTCAAATGGTGGAGACCACTCTTTCGGCCATGAAGCGTGGTGGCATCTATGATCAGATCGGCGGCGGACTCTGTCGCTATGCCACCGACCATGACTGGCTTGTTCCTCACTTTGAGAAAATGCTCTATGATAATGCACTGTTCATATCTGCTCTGGTAGAAACCTATCGAGTTACCGGAAAGCAGGAGTACGCCGACTGGGCCGAGGATTGTATTGAATATATTCGCAGGGATATGACCGATCCCTCCGGCGCATTCTACAGCGCTGAAGATGCTGATTCAGAAGGCGAAGAGGGAAAGTTCTATGTCTGGTCCGAGCAGGAATTCCTGCAGGTTCTGGAAGAAGCCGGAATCGAGCTGGAAGACCGCAAAAAAATCCTGCGATACTGGGGTCTCAGCGCCCGCGGAAACTTCGAAGGGAAGAACATTCTACATGTTCCGGTTCCTCCAGAAGAGTTCGGAGTGGACGATCGATTCCAAGAAAAGCTGGCGAAAGCCAGAAAGGCCCTGCTTTCCAGACGTTCGCGCAGGGAGAGACCTCTGAGAGATGATAAGGTGCTTACTTCCTGGAACGGTTTGATGATTTCAGCACTTTCTCTGGCCGGACGTGTCCTGGAAAAACCGGAATATACATCCAGAGCAAGAAAAGCCGCCCAGTTCATTCTGTACAACCTTATGGAAGATGGTATGCTGTACCGGCGCTTTCGGGATGGCGAGAAGCGATATGCAGGCACTCTATCGGACTACTCACTGTTCGGCTGCGGCCTGTTGGATTTGTATCGCAGCTGCGGCGAACCGGAATTTCTATTCAAGGCCAACGAACTGGCTCAGCGGATGGTACGGGACTTCAAGCCAGAAACCGCATCTGCGTTTTATGAATCTCCTCCCGAGCAAACAGAACTTCTGGTGCGCCCCATTGAAGGTTACGATGGAGTCATTCCATCCGGAAACTCCGCGGCCACTCGACTACTTCTGAGTCTTTCGCTCTATGGATTCGACCCGGCTGACAATCGAAAATGGGCCACACACATAATGAATCATTTCAAGGGAGCTCTGTTCGAGTATCCCCAGGCTCATCCCTATATGTGTAGCAGTCTTTTTCTAATGCACGATCCTGCAGAAGAAATCGCAGTCACATCCGGCCAGAGAGATGAGCACTTTGATAGGATGATGGATTTTCTATGGAAAAAAGGTCATCCAGACAGGATCTTTGCCTACTATCCCCCTGCCCCCCTGGAGAATGCATCTACCCCCGAGCAGCACGCGGACCTCGCCAGCCAACTCCCGCTACTGCAAGGCAGGATTTCTAAAAAGGAACCGGCCCGGGGATTTATCTGTAAGAATCTTACATGCGAAGAGCCTGTAAAGGATGCTGAGCAGTTTATTCTTAAGCTAAGTTAGTAATTTGATCCGGGCTTAATGATGCGGGGCCTCTTCTCGAAATGAATGGGCCCGGGTTGCCTTCTTGCAGCTGGGCTGAGCCCGGGATCCGGATTCTATGGCAACCCTGGACCGAACGTTACAACCGGGGATATCTGTTGCCAGACTCTGCAAAACGCGGAAAGGCATGCATAACCTTCCCGGGATATAAACGCTGGCAAAGGCTACCATATAGGCAAGAGCTCTGGCAGATCCGTCAAAATCTCCGAGCATCCAAATTAGGGTTGAAGAAGTCACCGGTCCCCCTCTACTGCTGAGCATGAGTATTCGTAATCTGCTCCGGCTGAGCTTCGGTCTGGTAAGCTTGCTACTGGTAGGAGGGACCCTGTTTTCTCTAGGGGCCCTTTATTCGGTTCGCACAGACATAGAGAATATTTTTGAAGTCCGACTGCAAAGCCTGGGCTTCCTTCTTGAAGCAGACCGTGATGCCTATCAATCAAACCTTGCTTCCCTGCAGGGTATTATGAACGGAGTAGATACAGTTCCAGCCATCGAAGAGAACCGAGACCAGGTAAGTCAGCGATTCAACAAATTCCTCAAAATCTGGAATGAAAGCTCCGGAGCACATCCGGCCACCGGCCAGTTTAAAGCTCATTTTCCAGCCTGGGAGCGGTCCACAAATCAAATCGTAAATGCTCTCCGCGATGGAGATGACGAGCGAGCAAGAAAGATATACAACGGAGTCTATCAGTCAGAATTCTCGGACATGCGAAATGCTATGGATGAACTTACCCAGGCATCTAATGAATACGCAAAAGAGGAATATCTCAGTAGTCTGGCAGCTCTGGAAATACTGGTGATTACCCTGGGAAGTATTCTTTGCATCACCATTATTACTCTTCTGCTTACCTATCGCATGCTTATGAAAGGGATTACAGGGCCCCTGGACCATGCGGTGGCCATTACCGATTCTCTGGCTGATGGGGATCTGACTGTGAATGCGGGCAACCCTGGAAAGAATGAGTTCGGTCAGATGATAAAGTCTCAAAGCAAGATGCTGACTCGCCTGAATGAGGTACTACGAAGCGTTCAGGATGGATCTTCGTCTCTTGCCTCTACCGCTGAAGAAATGGCATCCGGCTCATCTCAGTTTTCGGAAACCGCCCAATCTACAGCAGGAGCCACCGAAGAGATTTCCGCCACATCGGAAGAGCTATCTGCAGGAATGGATAATGTGGCTGAATTGGCTTCGCATCAAACCAGCGGAACCAACGCCCTGGTAAGCGAAATGGAAGAGCTGGATTCGGAAATCAAGAGCATGAATGAAGTGCTTACATCAAACCGGGAGCTACTAATTTCCATGGGCCGTTCCGGACAATCGGGACAGAGTTCATTGAAGCGCATGAACCAATCGATGAAAAGGATTCAAGATAGCTCCACTCAAGTAATTCGCATTGTAGAGGTCATTACTGGCATCTCCGAGCAGGTAAACTTGCTTTCCTTGAATGCAGCCATTGAAGCGGCCCGGGCTGGAGAAGCAGGCCGCGGATTCGCAGTTGTTGCAGATCAAGTAGCCAATCTTGCGGAGAAGACAGGTAACAGCATCAAAGAAATTACATCTCTGCTGCAACAGAGCGATGCAGAGGTGCAAACGGGAATCAAAGAAGTCTCAGAGGCCACTACAGTGGTTTCCGGAATTCTGGAAGGGGTGCAACATATAGAAGAGATGGTAATGAAATTCGATCAGCTAATGAGCAGCCAGATGGATTCAGGAGTTCGAGTTAAGGCCTCTGCCACGGATCTGCAAGAGCAGGCCCGGGAGATTCTAAATGCCATGGATCAACAGAGATCCGCCATCAACGAAATTGTATCTTCTGTTTCGCATATCGCAGAATCTGCATCCACGGTCAGCACAGGAGCCGAAGAAATCGCCCGCGGTTCCCAGGAAGTGGCCAGATTGGCCGATGAACTCAACCAGGGAGCTTCGTACTTCAAAATCCATAAGAATTAATGAATGAATCGGCACGGTCCTGGCTGGCAGCGAGGCGATGCATTGCGATTTACCCCTGCATTTAGGGATTTGTGCTTCTGGTTTTCTTCGTAGCCTTGAACAACCCGGTCATTCGTCACCCAGAACGGACTTATACACTTCCAGATTCTGAATGGCGGTGTTGCGAAAATCGAAATCCCGGACTCTCTTTCGGTTATAGCTTCCGTATCTCTTTCGGATTCCTGGTCTGCTCATAATGTAATACAGGCTCTCTGCAAGCTTTCGGGGCCCCTGAGTGGGAGATAGCAGCCCACCTTTTTTATGATCTACCATTTCCGGAATCCCGCCACCGGCTGTGGCAACCACTGGAAGTCCGGCGGCCATGGCATCCAGTACCGCTGTGCCCAGACCTTCCTCTTTAGAACTCATTACAAATACATCAAAAAGATCCAGAAATGCCGGTATATCCTTTCGAAAGCCAGTGAATATTACGCGCTCTTCAAGATTGAGCTCGTCGCATAGAGCTTTCAAATATCCTTCCAGTTCGCCCGTGCCCACGATGAAAAGCTTCCAGTGCTTTTCCGGGCCATCGGAACGATCGGTGAGCTCTTCCAGTACTCCCACAGCTTCCAGCAATGTGCGATGATCCTTATGATCCACCAGCGCAGCCACGTTTCCAAGAATCATATAGCCCTGGCAGCCAAACTCATGGGCCAGATATTTTGAGTCCGGTAGCTTTTTGAACTTTGCAGAATCGATGCCGGAATAGGCAACAGAGATGCGCTCTGCAGAAATCCCATCCTGAACCAGAATGCGCTTCACATTTTCTGAAATGGCTATGTAGCGATCCACAAATCGACTCTGATATTTCTTACGGCTAAGAAAATTAGGACGTGCGGGAAAATCCACTCTGCGAGTTACAATAAGACGTAGATCCGATTGCTTTCGGCGAGCCAGTAATCCCAGGCTATGTGCCTTCGCTGTATGCGCATGCAGCAGTCGGTAGCCCTGCTCCCTGGCAATTCTTCGGATTCGCGAGACAGCCAGAAAATCAATTTCGCCCAGAATGGGCACTTCCATGACAGTAATCCCCGCCTGCCGGGCTCGATTCGCAAGCTCGGAACCGGGCGGGGCTACAATACACTGTCGGATGCCCTCCTCTGCAAGAGCAATGGCCAGGTATAATACCTGTTGCTCTCCACCACGCCAGCTTCTGGCCGTGGTAATGTGAAGGACACCCGTAGAAATCAAGACAGGATTTCTCCGAACTTCGAAGAGTAGTCTTTATCCAGGCGTGCGCCATGAATCTGTACTACTTCCGATGCCAGAAAATTTCCCCATCGAGCGGCCTCCTGTGGAGACTTTCCTTTGCTCAAAGCAAAAAGTGCACCCGCAGCGAATGCATCGCCGGCACCATTGGTATCGATTGCTTTTACTTCAAATCCAGGAACTTCGAACACTTCTTTATTGTGCACAACCAGAGCGCCCTTCTTTCCGTTGGTAATGAACCCAGTTTCAACTATGTTGCCAATG
>JBHIXQ010000160.1:0-6004 GCA_041984705.1 Leptonemataceae bacterium
TTTCAGGATCTTCATCCATACGGTATATGATCAAACCATCAGAGATCAACCTCAATTATGAATCGCTTGCAGTCATGCCGGCTTTACAGCTAATGTCAGCTACATCTGTCGAAAGACATCCACATCAAGAATCGAACCGAGAATCATCATGAAAGAAAGCAAGATACTGATTACCGGAGCGGCCGGGCTCATTGGCAGCGCAGTGGTGCGCGAATTGAATCACCGGGGCTACGATAAATTGATCCTGGTGGATCATCTGGGAGATTCCGAAAAATGGAAAAACCTGCGCTCACTTCGCTTTCTACAATATCTGGAAAAAGAAACCTTCCGGGCACTCCTTCAGGACGTGCAGGATGGTCTGGGCGGACCCGAGGCAGAGCTTCTGGAGGACTTAACAGGGATCATTCACCTGGGGGCATGCAGCTCCACTACGGAGTATGATGCATCTTACTTGATTGATAATAATTATCAGTATTCCATCGACCTTGCACGATTTGCACGAAGCCGAAATATTCGAATGGTTTATGCTTCCAGTGCGGCCACCTACGGTGATGGCGAAAATGGATTCGAAGATGATCTGAATGCTATCGATACTCTGCGACCGCTGAATCCTTACGGCCATTCCAAACAGATGTTCGACCAATGGATTCGCTACAACGCTGGTTTCGAGCCTCTATTCGCCGGACTGAAATATTTTAATGTCTATGGCCCCAACGAATATCATAAGGGCTACATGCAATCTGTGGTTTTGAAAGGTTTTCGCCAGATTCGCGACACAGGAAGAATTGGACTTTTCAAAAGCTATAGGGATGATTACGGCGATGGCGAACAGAAACGCGATTTTCTCTACGTTAAGGATGCCGCTCGAATCACCGTTTTCTTTTTGTTGGATCAGACTCAGGCCAGCGGAGTATTCAATGTTGGTAGCGGCATGGCCAATACCTGGATGGATCTGGCGCGTGGAATCTTTCAGGCTATGGAAAAGGAACCGGCCATTGATTTCATTGAGATGCCAGAAGAGATGCGTGCGAAATATCAGTACTATACCTGCGCCCCCATTCAAAGGCTCAGAGAAGCCGGCTACGGAGATCATATAGGAACCCTGGAAGAGTCCATAGCAGACTATGTCCGCTCCTACCTATTACCTGGTGAATGGAATGCATGAGCGAAACGTCAGACGATAGCCAGGGCCTCGGGTAGTCACCCGGAAGTCATCAGAGAGCTATTCGAGAGCGACTGGAGAGACCATGACGCCGGACCGTCTTTGGAAACCGCTGTGAAGCCCGGCTTGAATCCAGACAATCTATAGCTCATCAATACGGGACAGAAATCGATCAAGAAATTCCCCGGGCTTTTCCTGCAGCAATCCATGACCCGCCGGCGAAAACTGATGCAACTTTGAACCTCGTATAGATTTTTGCAATTTCTTACCCAGCTGGAGAGGAGTGATGGAATCCTCCTTACCCCAGTAGAGCTCCACCGGAACATCCAACTTCTTTAGATCTGTCGGTTTGTAGAAAACCTCGGACTCTCGTTCAAGAGTATTGGCCGCCAGGTACTGAAATCCAGGTCCAGACCATTCGTAGAGCAAACCGGATATAGCCCAGCCAGGTAGTTCTGGAATCTGTGAATAAAAAAGATGATTGAATAGCTCCTGCACTTCTTCGCGGGTTCCCGGGAAGAAGCGCCTTCGCAGCACTTCCCTTTCTTCCGGCGAAAGCAGCAGTGCGCCCGGTGCAATCAGATGCATGCTTTGAAACAGAGTAAGATCATGATACTTCCTGGCAAAGAACTGAGCATGAATGCCTACCAGTCCGCCCATGCTATGACTCAGAAGGATGGGATCCTGCAACCTCAGCCGGTGATGAAGAAGACGAAAGATGCTGGCCGAGATATCTGGCAGATGCCACAGGCTGCGAATGAAGGGCATTTCGCTTTCTCCATGGCCCGGAAGATCCAGCATGTACACCCGAAATCTTTTCAGTAGTTCCGGAAGCACCCTGCGAAATACATGGGACGTGTCCAGAAAGCCATGCAGCAAAACAAGCGGCTGATTGCCTTCCCCTCCAGCATAGATGCGAAATCTCTGTCCTTCGTAGGATATAATGCTACTATCCATACCCAGAGACTGAATCTTGCGACCTATATAGAGCCCTCTAAGCCAGAGCAGTCTGGCCGCCCACCATTTGCCTTTTCGTTCCCTGTCCGAAATCTCAGGAAATAATAGCTGCATGGAATGCTCATCAACAGATGAGACTACCTGATCTGCGGCCCTTCTGGAGTTTCTAGAGCTGCCTGACCTGCTCTTCCTGTCGGCTCCACTGGCTCCCCGGGCTACTCGGCCTCCTGCCGGTGAGTTGCCTCCAGTGGATCGGTGGCTGCCGCTGGATCCCCTTTTCTGTGCCTTCTCCGCCGCCCGAGAAGCAGTAGGCCGCCTCCGGTTCACTTTCGCAGCGGATCTACCAGACTTCTTTTTGGAGCGCATGATACTCCAGGGATGTATCCGGGGCCCATCATTCAATTAAAATCTCGGTCACCTGCAGGACAGAGCGGAGCTCCAGGCAAATTGCTTGGCAATACATGCACCGGGAGCTCTACTTCCCGGTAGATGCATATTCTCATCGTGGACGATGAACCGCCAGCGGCTAGAAGAGTCGAAAGATTGCTCAGGGAACATTTTTCCGAGCCAATACAATCGCTAAAAATGCTTCATGGAGTAGAGCCTGCTGTCTATTATCTTCAAGAGCATCCAGTGGATCTCGTATTTCTGGATCTGGAAATCGCAGAAGACAGCGGATTCGACCTTTTAATTCGAGCGTCCAGTAATAGCTTTCATACAATTATTGTAAGCGGACATCCGGAAGGGGCCGTTCAGGCCTTTGATCATCAGGTAGTGGATTTTGTCACCAAACCTGTGAAACCGGAACGATTTATTCGAGCACTGGAACGATTGCAGACTGCTCGCAGGCGAGGGATTCAGCGTCAGAGTCTGACCCTTCCCGGAGAAGATGGCACAGAAATTATTGAAATCGATTCAATCGAAACCATTCGTAGCGAAGGCAACTACTGTCTGATCGGACAGTATGATGGGACGGAGAAGAAGATTCGAAAGACCCTTTCTTTTATGGAGCAGGAACTGGGACCTGAATTCTTGCGAACGCATAAGTCATGTATTATTCGTAAAACCGACATCGTTCGAATCCTTGCTGCAGCGAATAATACTTTCGTGGTAGAGCTGAAGAGTGAAAAAAGAATGCCGCTAAGCAGATCGGTAAGAGAGGATCTACGAAGCGGCCTGTAGGAGTAGTGTTGCGAATTTTTGGGTGCTATGTAAATTTCTATTCTGGACTAATGATTAGCCGCGGCATCCTCTCCAGACTCCCTGGAGCCAGTCATCGGCAGCTTCGTCGAACTCATCGCCGCAGTTAGGATCGCTGGATCCGCCTGAGCTATAGTTCTTATGGCTGCACTGATCATGATCCATGCAGTCTTTGGTCCAGGCAGATGGAATCCACCATCGGCCGCAGTCCCCACCACATCGTCCCATACATCCGTAACCGGAACGGGGCTTGGAACCTACGCGAACAGAATCATAGTGCGAACCACGCGAATCATCGTATTCTGCAGTTACATAGGTGTTTTTGGAAATACAGGTAACGCCGTCATCTCTGGAAGCTGCATAGTAGCTTTTGGACGGGCCACTGATGCTTCTGGAGCCATAGTTATAGCCTTCCGGAGCGTCAGCCCAGTAAGAGATTACGGCCAGAAATGCAGTCTGGATGCGATTACCGGAAGTATTTCCGGTAGCTTCCAGGTGAGTTGCGAACTCAAGTGCCAGAGCATTCAGCGCTTCTTTCTGAGACGCAGTTAGAACAGCATTTCCCCCATCCAGCTGAATGGAGCCATCGGCTCCCAGAGAAGCAGTAAACGTCTGACCGTCGATAATAACCTTGGTCTGGAAGTCATCCCCCTGAGTGGTTGCATCATAGCTGAGCGCTACACCGTTATAGGTGCCCTGCCCCTGAATATGATCCGAGCTGGCCGCATGTGCAGTTAGCACCAGTGCATTCAGATTCGCTGAATCATCGTTTTGTGGAGCACAGTATAGTAGACAGCCCGCTGCAATGGCAGCAGCCGCCATGGTAATTTTTGAATTCATCTTGAACCTCGCATGAACATTCTTTTCATCTTTCTTTACTTGACCGACCTGCAGATTGCGGTCTGCAATGCCGGACATCCGTTTTAGGATGCTGTATTAATGACATGGATTGGCGGTGGGGTCAAACCTGCCGGGATGAACGGTGAATTTCCAGGATGAACGGTTGAATTTTTTCTTTCGGGCTCTATTTGGCCGATGTCCGGGCCAACCAACTGACAGTGCAGGGCCCATTGGGCCGGATTCTGACGATCATCGAAATAGGCGTATTTCACAGACAAGCTCTACAAAATGGGCCGCTCTTTTGACTTCGCTACTGGCTCTGAGCTGCAGCGAGGAAATTACAACCATACACCGAATTCAGATTCAAGAGCCCATCAGCCATGCAAAGGAAGGGAACCGAGATGGCATTTCCTCCGAAGGTCTTTCCGGGACTCATTCTTCTATAGATAATTCAGAAGATAAATCCCTTACGTCGTCCCAGGGGGAATATTCGGAAAGCGGCCCTCCGGATACAACCTCCACGGAGCGGCCCCGAAGTATCGAGAAAGAAGATCTAATTATTCCCAACAATATAAGCACAGCTCTGGACCTGGAAGGTGAACAGATATGTGTGCAGCTACAAAGCCGTATTCAACTCAATCCAGACCATTCCAGGAAGTCTTTCGCGCTGGATGCAGGCCGTCTTTCCGATGTTTCCCGGATCTATTTCAACAATACATTGATTTCGCAGAGGGGCTCATTGAATCCCTATGAGCCCGGTGCTTTCCGACCCCAGATTGTGGTGATTCCTGCCGAGGCCATTCGCTCCGGGTCAAACGTGCTACGAATCCATCTTTGCAGTTACCGCGAATATTATCCAATACAGGCCATGGACCCCATTCAAATTGGTCCTGCGGAGCAGGTGTGGCAGCAAAGAACCCTGAAGGAGATCATCGCATTTTCCTTTCTGGCATTCTATCTAATGGCTTCCGTGCAGCATCTATGGCTGGGTCTGCGTCGAAAGAAAGAACGATACCATCTGGCTTTTTCCGGATTCTTGCTGGTGGTCTCGGCCTACTGGTTTGTTGCAGAAACCATGACCAGGGATCTGGTTTTCCAGCAAGACGTTCTCTGGCATAGAAAGACCGAATACATTCTTCTGTTTTTTATAGTTCCATTGTTTCTTCTCTTTTTGTCCAGGTTTGGATCCCAAAAAGGGGAACGAATGAGCTATTTCGCTCTGGCAGTGGCCGGGGTCCTGACCCTTGTTTCGTTGCCATCGGGAATCAATGTTGTACGAATCTGCGGCTGGATCTGGCAGGTTGGATTCTTGATGCTGAGTCCCTATCTGGCCTACCTGGCTTATAAGCAACTGGTTCGTCCCTTTCCCTACGCCAGACTAATGACCGCTGCAGTGCTTCTTTTGCTGGCCAGTGCGATTCATGATATACTTGTCTCTCTAAGTGTTCTGCATTCTATGCGAATCTCCAGCTATTCTCTGGCTTTTCTGGTACTGGGGCTTGTCATTCTGCTGGGGGATCAGCTGGTGCAGGCTACCAATCGAAGCGAGAAGCTACTTTCGCATGCCACCAGATTGAATCTGGAAATGCTCAAAAAGAATATTCATCCGCATTTTCTGGCCAACAGCCTTAATTCCGCGGTAGAATTAGTGCACGAAGATCCAGCCAGAGCAGAAAAGCTTCTTCTTGCCCTGGTAGATGAGTTACGAAGCACCATTGAACTTTCGGAGCAGAAGCTATGTCCTCTGGAAACGGAGGTGCAGCTCTGTCGCAATCATATCGAGGTAATGAGTCTTCGAATGGAAAAAGACATCAGACTCGAGGTTCTGGGAAAGCTGGAGGCTCA
>JBHIXQ010000161.1:0-254 GCA_041984705.1 Leptonemataceae bacterium
TATATTTGGCGGTGGAGTCATTTTTTCTGGCTGCGATGATTTTCTGGAAACCAATCTGGGCATTCCCGTAAACCTATATCCATTGCAGTTAGAAACGGATAATATCGCACCCTGGGTCATGTCTCTGGGCATGATGGAGCATTATGCGCGCAAGCAAAAGGAACGCATCGATTTTCTTTCTACTCCGTTTGGCATGACCTTGCGAAGGGGAGAAATCAGACTGACGGCCTTTTCCACTCCTCTTTACATCGCAT
>JBHIXQ010000161.1:264-5943 GCA_041984705.1 Leptonemataceae bacterium
CTCAGGCTCAGCAGGAAGCTCAGCGAATTGTGCCCGGATACAAGCCAGGTCCAATGAGTGCCGTGCAGGCGGTTCAGAAAGTTTGCCAGGAGCGATTGGCCATGGCCCAGACTCGCTATGGAGGGTTTCGCAGTCTGGACATACTCAAGGAAATCTCAGATAAAACCCCCGGACGCGGTGAACTCGGTAATCTAAAGGTAAAGGTGCTGCACTATCGAGAGGATCAAGTGGATCTTGGCCTTGAACTGGAGAAATCCACTCAAATCGCTCAGGTGCAGCAGGCCCTGCGAGAAAGCAAAATGTTTTCCGCTGTGACCGAGAGTCGGTCCGATGAACTGCCAGGGCAAAAAGTCCGTGTTCGATTTACCATTAACCTGGCCAATGACAGCGCTACATCTGGAGTAAACTGCAACTGATGCTGGATAAATTAAACGATCGAGAAAGGATGTTTGTGGTTGTAGGCGGCTTTGTGGCGGCTCTTGCAATCTTGATCATGGGGGTGGTCACAATTCTAAAGCACAGGGCCACTCTGCGCGAAGAAGTGCAGACGGCCCGGCAGGATCTACAGAAGATTCGCGAAATGGGACAGCTCATTCAGAGATTGCCTTCCGGACAGCAGGCGCCTACAGAGGAGCAGCTGAAAAACACTCTGCGACAGATGATTGAAAGTCAGGGACTGCAGAGATCCAGCATGAATTCCAATGTGACCCAGGTCAGCAGAGGCCAGGAAAAGGTTCAGGTGGATATTAGTTTTAATTCGGAGAAGCTCGTAGATATTTTTCAGTTTCTCTACCAGGTAGAGGTGACCGGCGCTGTGTCAGCCCGGGTTGAGGATTTACAGATAACCAGGCCCTATGCAGAAAAAGAAGTCTATGATGTCCGCATGAAGATCACGGTGCAAAGACCATCCCAGGGCGGAGGAGACCGGTAGTGGCTGACGAAGAACTGCTAGAAGAACAGGAAGAGATTTCTGCTCAAACCGTGGAGCCAGATCCTGCGCTACTGGATGAGCCAGGTCTGGAGCTGGATGACGATTTTGAAGAGACTGAGCTTACCGGCCGGCAGAAGATCTGGATCGGGGTTTCGGTCATCTCCTCCTTTGTACTCTTTTTCATTCTACTTTTTCCCCTGGACATTGTAATTCGAAAACTGCTCCAGAACCCTGAAATAGGCATGCAGGCTGATTTCACATCTTTGAATCTAAATGCATTTGGTTCCGATGACATACAGGGCTTTCAGTTCCGGGCCGGAAATTTTGCTATTTCCAGTCCTCAGGTGGAATCCACCGTATCCTGGACTGGTTTGCTCCGGGATGATCTGACAGGAATTGTCACTTTAAATGGTCCTTTTGATTTACAGGCTGGTGATGTGGCTGTGCAGGGTAAGAAGGCCCTTTTAAAGCTCAATCTGCCGGATTCCATGGCTCAGCCAGCTTCCACCTGGGTGGGTGACATCGA
Organism: Leptonemataceae bacterium; assembly: GCA_041984705.1. Taxonomy (GTDB): domain Bacteria; phylum Spirochaetota; class Leptospiria; order Leptospirales; family Leptonemataceae; genus UBA3465. The sequence goes on from JBHIXQ010000161.1 coordinate 1,722, forward strand.
ACTGGAACTGCAAGGTGTAAATTTTACAGCTCTACCATCCGGCATTCCTCTGCCTCTGTCTCCTTCTGATCTAAGAGTAAGTCAGGGCCGCATTCGGATGGGCTTCGATGGCGGAGGAGTGAACTTTGAGGGTAGTTCCTTACAAACCAATTTGTTCAATATCCGACTCACGGGCCGGGGCACCATTCGGGGACCTCTGGCCACCATGCAGCTCAATGGCCGAATCTGTTTGAGGCCGGTATCAGATTTACAGCAGGAGAACCCTGCCATTTATGACTTCTACACAGCCTTTGGCGGCGCCGGCGGCGGCGAACTGTGCTTTAAACTGGAGGGAAATCTTTCCAGTCCCAGGTTCTTGCCCGAATCCAATCCGTTGCAGAACAATGGGAATCCGGATTCCGAAGAAAAGCCAGGCCCAGCAGACCAGCCAGAGAGCGCTGACAGTAGCGATGAAGAAGCCAACCCCGACACTGGAGAACAAGAGGGCCCGTAGAAACTACGAAGTGCTGGAAACCCTGGAAGCAGGCATTGCCCTTCAGGGAACGGAAGTAAAAAGCCTTCGAGAAGGGGGAGGGGATCTGCTGGATTCCTATGCCACCATTCAGGGCGATGAATTGTTCCTGCTGAATCTGAGGATTCAGCCCTATCGTAACGCCACACATTTTAATCATGAAGAAACCAGGACCCGAAAGCTTCTGGTCCATCGCAAGGAAATCGATAAGCTAACAAGCAAGATTCGAGAAAAGAAGCTAACGGCTGTTCCTTTGAAGCTCTATTTCAATGATCGGGGAAAGGTTAAGATTCTTCTGGGGATCTGCCGCGGTAAACAGAAAGCGGATAAGCGTCAGGACGAGAAAAAGAAAGAAGCGGACCGGGAAATGGCACGAGCCCTCCGGGATGCCAATCGCTAGACCGGATACTCAATCATGGCAAAGCACATTCCCGTAATTGGTCTGGCCGGACGCAGAAATGCAGGCAAATCCTCTCTGTTCAACGCACTTCTCGGCAAGAACCGGGCCCTCACCCATGAGACTCCGGGCCTCACCCGTGATGTACTTCGTGGCGAAATGAATCGCTACGGGATGCGCTTTCAGGTCCTGGATCTTCCTGGATTGGACCTGGAACCAGAGCACGGTCTTGACGATGCCATCCTTGCCAGAGCCCGCGAGAATCTGAACTCTGTGGATCTGGTAGTCTATTTGATGGAACCTCCGGCGGCTGCTCCGTTTGATCTGGATTTCATTCAATGGCTTAGAAAAGAAAACCGGCCTCTCATTCTCGCAGTGAACAAAATCGACGCTCCTGAAAAGGAATCCGATATCTACGGTTTCTACGAAGATGGCTTGGACCCTTTGCCCGTCTCGGCAGCCAGTAAATATCATCTAAAAGACCTGTGCGAAGCCATTAAGGCCAGTCTGGAAGAAAGAGACATTCGCGTACCTCCTGCTATTCTTCGAGACCCCGATCTCGTGAATCGTCTACCACCCTGGAAGAGGAAAAAAGCAAGCAAGGATTCCATCGATAAGAATCCAATGGAAAGCGAGCAAAGCGATCCGGACGAGGAGATGGCCGGCAACGAGGTTGCACTCCACGACGATGAGGAGCCGGCGTTTCTCGAAATAGAGATAGGCGATGAGGCAGAGGGAGACGGTGAACTGGACCTGGAAACGGAAGCTTCCAGCGATTCACCGGCCACCGGTTTACAGTCTATTTTAACTGAAGAAGAGATAGAAGACCTGTGGAAGAATCGTCAGCGAAATAAGGAGATTCGCTCCACAACAATTAGCGACGACCGGCTCAGCGATCTCAGAATCAGCCTGGTTGGTAAACAGAACGCTGGCAAATCGTCTCTTTTTAATCGCCTGGTGGATGAAGAGATGTCGCTGGTTTCGGACATCGCCGGTACTACCCGGGATACCCTGGATACTGTGTTTAAATATCATGGAAAGTCCATTCGAATCATAGACACCGCCGGGCTGAAGAAGCGGGGCGCTGTCAAGAATGCCACGGATTTCTATTCCATGCGAAGAAGCCTGCGGGCCATGCAGGATAGTGAAATTGTGATTCATTTGATAGACGGATTGAAAGGAATCAGCGATTACGATAAGAAGATTCAGGCCATGATAGCTCGCTTTGCTCGTCCCTGTATTCTGGTGATCAACAAATGGGATGCTGTTCCAGATAAGGACCATAAAACTCAGAAGAACTTCCTGCTGGATCTGACGGCCGCCTTTCGCTTCCTGGAAAACGTGCCGGTATTATTCGTTTCTGCGCTTACAGGAAAGAACACTTTGAACATTCTTAAAGAAGCATTCGCATTAAAAGAGAAATCCGCATTTCGTGTAAGTACTGCGCAGTTGAATAACAGAATCAAAGTCTGGTTCCGGGATTGGCCGGGAAAAAATGCAGGATTTCGCATTCTCTATGCGACTCAACCAGATGCCAATCCGCCGGTGTTCCTTTTCTTTATAAATGACAAAGAAAAGATGCAAAAGGGATTTCCGCGCTTCATTGAAAACAAGATTCGCCAGGATTTTGGTTTGCAGGGAATTCCCATACGAGTATTCTTTCGTCAGCGGAGCGGCTGATGGATTCCTATTACGATCTAGTTGAGCAGACAGATGACGTTACTCCGGAATACAAGACCGAAACCGGAGAATGGTTTCTGGATATGTATCCGGCTCAGAGGGCGGTGGATCTGTACCACTGGCTGTATCTGGGAGAATTTGGCTATGGCGGTGAGGCCCCTCCCAGTGCTCTGGATCAGCTCACCGAGGATATTCGCATAGCACGTTTCAATCCGCCGAAGTATTCCGGTGTCTGGGAACCTCTGGGGCTTGCAGGTCGTCTGTTAAAAATTAACCTGGTGGCCTACTCGGATGCTGGCTGTCCGCTGCCTCGATTGATTCAGCTTTCGGAACGGGTGAAGGAACTGCGGCCCAACAGTTTACGATTTAAGGGTGACTGGAACTTTATGAAGACAATCGTGGTTCCGGGTATGGAATTGACCCTGGATCAAATTCATCAATTTGAAAATCAAATACCGCTTCATATGACTCCTTATATGGGATTCACCGAGGAGTTTGAACGGGTGTATGGCCAGGCGTTTCGCATAGTCCCCAGAAAGTCATTCTTTCAGTATTTTCCGGAGTTTCAAGATGACTCATTTACCCGCCACTGAGATCCCCCGTGCATTCTTCTGGAAAGGGGATCATCTGGCACTCCTGGATCAGACCAGGCTTCCTACAGAACAACACTGGCTAACGCTCAGAAATCTGGAAGAGGTAGCTGAGGCAATCAAGATGCTGCGCGTTCGTGGTGCGCCAGCCATTGGAGTGGCCGGAGCCTACGGTGCAGTACTTGCCATTCGAAACGCATGGAAAGATCAATCTGCGGAAGCGTCGGCTTGGTTGAATGGATTTCTGGAAATTACAGAGGCATTGCGACAAACCAGACCCACCGCTGTGAATCTGTTTCATTGCATGGATCGTATGGATCGAGTGGCAAGGGTATTTGTTGAAGATGCCAGGGGCACCGAATCCGGGATGAAAAGATTCGATCCTGTGGCAGCTGCAGAGCGCCTGGAGTCTGAAGCAGTGGCCATCCACCGAGAAGATGAGGAGCTATGCAGTCGTATGGGTTCCCATGGCGCCGAGCTCATTCCGGATGGGGCCCGAATTCTAACCCATTGTAATACCGGAGCAGTCGCCACAGGTGGTCTGGGAACGGCCCTGGGTGCCATCTATACCGCTCATCTCTCCGGTAAAAAAATCCAGGTCTATGCCGATGAAACCAGACCATTACTTCAGGGCGGACGCATTACAGCCTGGGAGCTCTTTGAAGCCGGCATTCCTGTGAAACTCATTACCGATAGTATGGCTGCTTCAGTGATGGCGGATGGAAAAGTGGATCTGATCATGGTGGGTGCCGATCGCATTGCGGCCAATGGAGATACAGCCAACAAGATCGGTACCCTGGGTCTGGGAGTTCTTGCGAAACACTTTGGAATCCCCATGTATGTTGTGGCCCCTACAACTACCCTGGATCCGGCTCTTGCATCCGGACAGGATATTGTAATTGAAGAGCGAAAGGCCGATGAGGTCCGTCAGTTTCAGGGACAGTTCAGTGCACCGCCAGAAGTGGATGTATTTAATCCCGCTTTTGACGTTACCCCCGGGGAGCTCATTAGCGGTATCGTCACAGAGCTGGGTGTGCATCGGCC
>JBHIXQ010000162.1:0-5929 GCA_041984705.1 Leptonemataceae bacterium
CTTTATCTCTTATATCGTATCTCTTATCTCTTATCTCTTTATCTCTTATCCCGAGGCTCTTTCTTCTCGCTGTGGGTATCGGGACTCTCTTATCTCTTATCTCTTATCTCTTATCTCTTATCTCTTATCTCTTATCTCTGCGACGGCCGAAAATGGCAGCTAACAATTACTGGCACTAGAAAAATCTAAAAAAGATGAAGGTAGCCAGTGAGAACAACAATCCTGCATAAAGCCGATCATCCTGGAGTGGCAGTCCTCTGGGTCGAATGCTCATCCGCCAGGCGAAAGGCAACAGAACTAGAATGGAAGTGATACACGCTACCGAAAACCGGGACCAGTCCAGCAAGCTAACTCCGCTGGCAGAAATGAGATAAATCAGCAGCAAAAACATTGCTGGAATGAGAGTACTGCCTTTGAGAAAACCCATGCTCAGCCTGGAACGCAAATCCAGCTGCAAATGTGCACGATAGTGCCAGAATATGATCCCCAGCAATCCTGCAGAAAAAAGCACCGTGGCCATGACTCTGTGAAGAAAATTCAGTTTCATACCCAGAACATCGGTAATCACGTATGGCAAATCACCGGCCAGCGAGTTATAGGTATACTCCAGACCAAAGGAAAACAGAGGAGCCCCCAGTATCACAGGCACAACGGAAATCCCTCGCACCATGTCCTTCTCTGCGAATAGTATACCTGCGAAGAACGCTACAAGAATCCCGGGGGTAAAGTGTGAACTTAGATTCGAGACTACCAGAAAGAAGTTCTCTCGCCCCTCCGGGTCGTAGCTGTAAACGGCCATCAGAATAGACAGTACCATCAATCCGGCCACCACCAGACGCCCCTGCAACACCAGAGCCCGGTCCGAGGCTTCGGGATTAACATACTTCTTATACAGGTCCACGGTAGCAAGAGTGGATGCAGAATTCATCATGGAGTCGATGGTGGACAATATGGCTGCCAGCAGCCCGGCCATGATCAGGCCAATCAGCCCCCATCCGGCAGGCACCACAGTGGCCAGCAGTTGAGGAAAGGCATCGTCCGGTGCGATTTCGGTTAAGCCCCGGGATAGAAACAACTGGGCAGCTGCTACTCCGGTGGCAATGGACATAAAGGGAATCAGAAGCTTCAGGAATCCGCCTGCAAGCACTCCGATGCGAGCCTCACCGTCACTTCTGGCTGCCAGTGCACGTTGCACAACATACTGATTGGTGCCCCAGTAGAAGAAATGTAAGAACAGCAGACCGGTAAGTGCTCCGGTCCAGGGAAGGTCTGGATGATCCGATGGCAGCATCATGGTCATCCTGGGATTTTGAGCGCTGGCATCACGAACCATCATTTGATGCCATCCTCCCACTTCACTGTGAGAGAATGTAAAGTAGGCCAGGATAAGGCCACCGACAATGAGAAGCACCGTTTGTAGCACATCCGTATAGATTACAGCCTTCAGTCCGCCTGCAATCGTATACAGAGCGCTGAAGCCTGCAATGAGAACAACCCCAAGGGCATAGTTTAGCTCAATGCCTGCGGCTCCCAGTAGATGTACGAAGGATCTGGAGCCGATGTAGAAAGCCGCAGTGAGCTGCACTACGATCAAAATAAGCATGATAGCGGAATACAGGACTCCAGCGCCCGCTCCGTATCTCTTTTCCAGGAATTGAGAAAGCGTTACAAGGCCCATCTTTCGATAAACGGGCAAAAACAAATAACAAAGTGCAAATAGGGCGAGAATAGCACCCAGTTCATAGTGCGCCTGGGCAAAGCCGATGGAATAACCAACGCCCAGCATTCCCACCATATGAGCAGCACTTACGTTGGTACCAAATATGGAACCCGCAATGGACCACCAGGGCACCGACCGACCCGCCAAAAAATAATCATCGGCCTGTCCGCCGGATTCAGGACTGGACTCTTTCCAGGCCGCCCACCAGCCGACCAGCAACACCATTAACAGCGCCAGGCCAAATACAGTCAGGTCCAGTGGCTGGATCACAGGCCGAAGCCTAAAGTTAATGAAGCTCGGGTCAATCCATTCCTACGTCTCATATGGGATTTCCTTGCAGTTTAAGCAATTATGACATTTTCTGTCGGCATGGACTCGGCTGACGGGCAAAAGAGCTACTTCCCTGTTTTTCTGGATCTTGCAGGCTCCAGGGTTGCCTGTCTGGGAGAGGGACCGGAAATTGATAACCGCATCAAACGATTGCTGGGATGCGAAGCTACTGTCTATCATGCAACGCTATCCCAGGAAGGAAGTTCCCGAGTAGAGAGACTGGATCCCGGCCCTGCACCCGAAGCCGCAGGGCATGATCCGGATTTTCGCAATCTGTACTGGATACGAGACATGCGATTGGTAATCGTTGAGCCGGGATATCTTGTAAACCAGCAGCACTGGAGCGGCGATGAGCTACTGGAAGCCTGCAACCGTAACAATACATTGCTTTGCGTCCTGGATCGAAAGAAGTATTGTAACTATATCTCACCGGCTGTTCTATCAAAGGGTCCGTTTCAAATTGCCATCTCTTCTTCCGGTGTAAGTCCTTCACTCTCTGTTTATATGAAGGAAAGAATCAAAGAAGACTTGCTCACAGAGGAAATGGCTCAGATGGCTTACTTCTTTAAGAAGTACAGACCGGTGGTAAGCGAAAAGATCTATGCCCTGGAAGACCGCCGCAGGTTCTATATCTCTATATTGCAGAGTGATGTGCCGTCCTATCTTTCCGAGTCCGAAGATAGGGCCCTGGAAAGAATGAAAGCTCTTCTGGATGAATTCGTAGCATCTATGCGATCCGGCTGAGGAGCACAGCGGACCCTTTTTTTCTCTTCTTATCAATCTTCCCTCTAAAGCCCCTGTACAATCCGGAAAATTCCCAGGGCCACCACTGACCAGAAGGATAACATCGCCCATGCTGGCATGGATTGCCTCTGCAGTAATCGACCGTTTAGATAAAATCCGCAGATCAAAAGAGAAAAGAATGCCATGCGAAATAGCCAGTTCATGGATGAGAAGGTCTTGAGAAAGAAAACGGAAACACCCAGAAGTGCTACAAACTGAATGAATGCAATCCAGGTTCTGGAGGATTCCAGTGGTAGGCGATATTCATCCCGGCGAATCTGCTCCATTCGCATACTGGAGGATACCGGATAGCTGGAAGGTTTCTTCCAGAGATGGTGAAAACTGCGTAGTCCTGTGCCCGCATCCAGATCCGTGCGAATGTTGTTATAGATATCTGCAAAAACATGCACATTGGCAAACAGAGGATTGTATGACTTGAGCCTCTTTACCGTTCCAAACACGGGCTCCTCCGTTTCCTGACGAAAGGTTCCAAATATTCGATCCCAGAGAATGAACATCCCTCCGTAGTTCTTATCGATGTAAGGATCATTCACAGCATGATGCACTCGGTGATGCGAAGGAGTTACAAATAGAAATGAAAAGAAAGATGGAATGGAATCATCGGATATGAACTTTGTGTGCACCCAGAATTGATACAATCGGTTCAAGGCATCCACTGTCAGAAATACAACCCAGGGAAGTCCCAGAATAGCCAGAGGGAGATAAAAAACACAGGTGATGGCATTTCGCAACGCGGACTGACGAAGAGCAACGCTCAGATTATACTCTTCGCTGGAATGATGTACGACGTGCGAAGCCCATAGAATATTGATCTCATGGGAAATTCGATGAGACCAGTAAAAGAGAAAATCCAGGACAATAAATGCTAGAATCCAGGAAAATGCGCTTACCGTACCTGACCAGGGCGCAGAAAAATCAAGGAAGTACCCTTCCAGCGCCGTCAGTGAGAAGCTCTTCTGCACAGCAGCATAGATGGCATATATTCCCAGCAAAACAAAGGCATCCGATAGGCGACTGATCATTCCCAGACTCATATCGGTGATACTGTCCGAGAGATAATAGTAGGACTTCCGCTGCCATCGGGAATATAGAAGCTCTATGCCAATGAGCAGGATAAAAACAGGAATCAATGCTTCAATGATCTGCATGTCAAAAACATGCTATGGAGCCGGAAGGAGGCAAGAGAAAAACTGACACACTGTCACATCTATTTCTGCGTCACAGAGGGCCTCATGGTCGGCCAGATGGGGCCAGGATGTGGCAATGGGGCAGTCTAGTCCCGTCGGCGCCGAATCTGCTGATCAAAAGCCTGGCCCGCCACAGGAAACTCTGCGATAGGCCCCCAGAAAAGAAATCCGCTGGAACCTCCGTCCAGGCTTCCCTGCATCTGCTGCACCATGTAATCGAATCCGTAGCCCCAGATATGATTCATCATGGGAAATGCCTGGAGCCAGGGCCGCACAGAAAACAGGCCGCGTGAAAGCCGAATGGGTCTTTCCGTGCCCAGTTCCAGCAAGCGATGCACACGCTCCGACCTGGGATACATATTCAGATAGTGGGTTCCAAAATGAGAGGAATAATGCATGGGCGAAACGAAATCCACGGACGATCCCATTTCCAGAACATCCTGACCAATCACAGCACCGGCGCGATAGATTCCATTATATCCAAAAATGTCGATGCTAATAGGGGCGTTCAGAGTAAACCGGGCCCTTCGCAGAAAAGACTCGATAGCCTCTGTGCGATAGGCACCAGGTGGTGCATGCGAAAAATGACATTGATAGATTGGGCCATCGGACGGGAATCGAATGTAATCAAACTGTATCTCGTCAAAGCCAAGAGCCAGAACTTCCCTGGCCACATCCAGGTTATAGGATTGCACTTCCTGCGAAAATGGATCCACCCATTGCTCATCGCCTTCTACTTCCCAGGGCCCACCGGAATAGCGATTCTTGATTGCATTTCGATGCCCGGCGTACCTGTACATGCGCAGGTCTTTAAAGACTACCTGTCTGGCAATCGTGTAGATGCCCCTTTCTTTGAGCTTCGCCAGAAGATCCCGGATGGGGACGATTTCCCGGGCATTGTTCATTTCCCGGGCCATGGGTAGTTTGCTGCCATAAAGCAATCGCCCGAAGTCATCTTTCACATCAATTACCACTGCATTGAAGCCATATCTTTCGATAAGCCCAAATACTATGGATTGCTTTAACCGAGCGGAGGTAGGAGATACGTAGAATGCACTGAGCAACTCCGGGCGCTTAACTTCCGTTTCGGGTGCAGGCCGATGCTTGATCACGGGACCATTGTGTAGAAGAAAAGAACCCATCAGGTATGCGCGAAATGGCTCCGCTACTGCAGGATGGCCCGGCTTTCCATTTTCGTGGCGTGAACCCTCATTTCCTTCCCCGGTATTGTCCTGATTCGCCGGGGTATCTAAAGCGGATTGCCGATTTGAATGTTGATTTCTTTCTGCTTCGGCTCCTACTTTTGCAAGTGAACCGCTGGAAAGATCCAGATAGAATGCTCCTTCCGTGCTGGAAAGAAGGCATCCTTTTTCGTTGCAGTCCAGAGCTTCGGCCGTGGCATCGGTAGCAGCCCCGGGAACAGGGCGATAGGCGAATCCAGAACTTCCACTTTCTGTGGAAGCCACCGCGAAGCCGGGTTCGAATAGTGTGGCTGCCACCAGTTTGCGGCTTTCCGGGATCCAGCGAATATCCAGTATCTGCTCATAGAAGGTGATGCCCGGCTCATGCAACAGGCCGGGCAGACCAGTATTAAAATCTCGGATTCGCACCTGGAAATTTCCCGAACTGAGTTTACCCTGAATTCCCAGCCTTTTGACGCCGTTGTAAGCGGTGCCCAGAAACACCTCCTGAATTTCGCCCCTCGAATCCACGCTGGCGGCGATGGAGGAAAAAATGTTTCTGGACTTAAGTGAAGAGAGTCCGCGAAAGTCCAGAGTCTGGAAGGTATGGCCTCCGTCGGTGGACAAGAGCAAATCCTGGATATTTACTGCAAGGATGATGCTGGAATTCCCGGGATGTTGCCAGATGCCTACAATATCTCTATAAA
>JBHIXQ010000163.1:0-5903 GCA_041984705.1 Leptonemataceae bacterium
GGGAACATGTTGTTCGTACAGGACATTCCCTGATTTCGCCCGGGGGAGACATCTATGAGATGATGCCCACCACTCGGGTGAGATTTCGCAAACTGGACCGGAGGCTGCTGGAATGGTATCTGGACACCAATGAATGGACGGACAAAGCCGGCTCCTACGGGATCCAGGAAAAAGGAGCGCTGCTTATTGAATCTCTAAGCGGAGACTATTTCAATGTTGTGGGCCTATCCCTTCTGACCGTGGATGAACTATTTCAAAAGGCGGGCCTGGAACTGCTGGATTTCTCAAAGCAGGATAGACCTTAGAGCAGAGTCTTTAGAAGCCCTGGGCAGACATAGAACGGCCGAGCTCAATCAGACGAACTTTCGCATCCAGTTCTATCCAGTTCCATCCTTTCGATCGGAGAGGCGCTAATTTCCGTTACTGCGAATTAAATCGAAGAATTCCTGGCGAGTTCTGGGGTCTTCGCGAAACGAGCCCAGTAGAGTAGAGCTGGTCATTATAGAATGCTGCTTTTCCACACCACGACAGGTCATGCACATATGCCTGGCCTCAATAACCACACCAACACCCACAGGTTTTAGCTCCCGGTTGATTGCATTTGCAATTTGCTGACATAGCTCTTCCTGGATCTGCAATCGACGGGCAAACACCTCCATCACCCGGGCCAGCTTACTGAGTCCCAGGACTTTACCTCGAGGTATATAACCGATGTGGCACTTGCCCGTGAAAGGCAGCATATGATGTTCGCACATGGAGTAGAGCTCAATGTTGGAAAGCACCACCATCTCTTCTGTGCTGGAAGTGAAGGTCTTTCCCAGGATCTCTTTATAATCCTTTTGATAGCCACTGTAGATATGCTCATAGGAGCGAACCACTCGGTCCGGAGTATCCTGCAGACCTTCTCGATCCGGATCATCGCCTATATAGCGTAGCAATGTACGCACAGCATCCAGTGCCTGCTCTCGGCTTACTTCTTTGTTCAAATGAGTGCTCCTGAAAGTGAATAGAACAAGACACAAGAACAATAGATCCGGACACGTGGGCCAGAGTTTTTTTCCCGGGTCCCACCCCTGGCGCAGTTGCAGATTATTCGGACCCGTCTATTCCTTCGCCTGGAAAGGCCCAACCAATCAATTCCCCGGTGCCCGGAGCATGCAGCCGGAGACCAGAATTGGAGTATCGCCTTTCAGCTTTCCCTGGACAAGGTCCGGAGCGAGAACGCCAGGAAAGTATTGATGTCCGTCGCTATTCGAGCCATTGTAGCCCTATGAAAGTCCGAGATAGTGGGATGCCCGAGTATCGTTACTGGGAGAGTCTGTTCGATGTAGATAAAATTCTGACAGCAATGGACCTGAAAAGGCCCTGCGGACTTGTCGTGGAATTTGGTAGCGGCTACGGCACATTCGCTATACCGCTGGCTCAAACTGCTGAGCAATACGTTGGCTTTGACATCGATTCGGCCATGGTTAAATTTCTTCAACGCAGAGCTGACGATGCGGGTCTATCCAATATTCAGATCAGGGAACGGGATGTTCTGGAGACTGGAACCGGACTGAAAAATGAGGCAGATTTCGTACTGCTGTTTAATCTACTACACCATGAGTTTCCGCTGGAGTTAATCCAGGAAGCCTGGAAAACACTCAAGCCCGGCGGTGTAGCCGCTCTCATGCACTGGCGCAAGGATATCGAAACCCCGAGAGGTCCGGACCCTTCCATTCGACCGGATATCCATGATTTTCAGCGATGGGTTCTGTCCACTGGCTTTGAGGTCCAGGAACCCCTATTTCGAGATCTGCCTCCCTGGCACTTTGGTCTTCTGGCCAGAAAAATCTGAATCGCTCCTTCGGAATATTCCCTGAAGAGACTCCCATGATCCACCGGGCATTGGCATGGAATTAGAATGACTGGCCCTGGAGGTCCGGCGTCAAATGCTGACTCAATGAATGAAATCCGAGATGTAATTATTGAAAACTTTGATACTGGAGCGGCAGGCTCCATCCTCATATCAGCGGGGAAAACTCGTGTTCTTTGCACCGCTTCCCTGTCTACGGATCTACCTGGCTGGCTGGCTTCCAAAGAGCCGCCATCCGGCTGGATCAGCTCCGAGTACAATATGCTTCCCGGCTCCACATCTCCGCGCAAAAGAAGAGGCACCGATGGCCGTAGCACAGAAATCCAGAGACTTATTGGACGCTCTCTCAGGGCGATGGTAGAACTAACGTCCATACCCGGGCTGAGTATTATTTGCGACTGTGAGGTGCTTCAAGCTGACGGAGGCACCCGAACAGCTTCCATAACTGGTGCTTCCGTAAGTCTGATGATTGCTCTGGGAGCAGCCCTGGACGATGGCCGATTGGCTGCCCCTCCTACCGACCGATTGCCTGTAGAACTGGTAACAGCCATCAGTGCCGGCGTCGTAGATGGGCAATGCGTAGTGGATCTGGACTATGAAAAGGATAGTCGAGCCGATGTAGATTTGAACGCGGTTCAGAATCAGAAGAAAGAATGGATCGAACTTCAGGGCACCGGCGAAAGAGCCGGCTTCAGCAAGGGCCAACTGGATGAAATCCTGGATCTCTGCGACGCGGCCATCGATAAAATACGAAATCGACAACTGGAATTCTTAAAGAAGAATTTATCGGCGAATGCCGCCCGGATACTTTTAGGAGCCTGAAGATTCGAATATTTTGCTTTTCTATGTGCTCCAGTTCTGATATACAAGCGGGAAACCGCCTTCCCGGGCTGGAGCACTCAATGAAATTTCGCCATCGCATTACACCGATTTTTACAATTATCGCATTACTCTTTCCTTACAGTTATGTAACGGCAGAGGACTGGGAATCTACCAGCTGGCTGGATGGACTTACAATGTTTGGCATGGTTCGCCTGCGGCCGGAGTTCAGGGCCAACGGAGATTTCAATCGAAAGACCGACGATACCGATGAATTCGTAGCCAGCAAGATCCAGTTCGGTATGCAAAAGAAATTCACCGAAGATACTTCCATTGTGCTTCGTCTTCAGGATTCCCGGCTCTGGGGCGGCAGCCCTGGATCCGATACAGGGTTTTCTACAGCCAACGATACTACTCAGGAATCCCTGGATTTAAGAGAAGGATACATCCGTTCCGACAACCTCCTGGGCCCTCTGGGCATTACAGCAGGACGACAGATCCTGGACTATGGAGGGGGCCGCCAGATCGGTCGCACGGACTGGAACAATGTAGGCCGCAGCTTTGATGCTCTGGAGTTTCACTGGGATCTGGGGCTATGGCATGCATCCCTGGCCGGGGCTGTACTTGCCGAAGAAGACAACAATGGCGGTGGTAATAATACCGGCGTTGGCAGATCCAATGCCTCCGAGATTACATTCAATTGCGATCCTACTACCGGCCTCTGCACGGTGCAGTCCAGCACCCCTCGTGAGCTGGATGATGCCTATATGGGTATTTTCTATAATGAACTGAAATTCCATCCACAGTTCCAGGTGGAGCCTTATTACATTGGAATTTACAAGAAGTGGATTCCGGCCACAACCTCCCCTTTTCCGGGCTTGCCTGTGCCTCCAAAAGAGCGAAGCCGGCAGAGAGACAATCTACATACATTCGGCATCCGATTCACTAATAAGACTGTGAATGGGAAAAGTGCATCGGAACTCATTGATTATTCCCTGGAATTTGCGTATCAGACCGGCTTCAACGGGCAGAGAGTGCAGGCTGATTGGGACATATTGAACCAGACAGATCCCAATGGTAATCCTATCTACACAGACAGGCAATATTACGATGCGTATGCCGCCTACGGAGAAATCGGTATTCGTCCGCTGGATTTTATGCGAGTGGCGGTAGCCATGGATGTAGCGTCCGGAGATCCAGATCGAAGCGATGCGGCTGTGGCCACCTATCAGCAACTGTTTCCTACCAATCACGGGGCCATGGGCGACATGGATCTTGTAGGCTCCCGGAACCTGGTGGGCCGAGCGCTGAAGCTGGCCTTTGCCATGGGCAAATTCGGGAACCTTCAACTGGCCTACTGGCACTTTCAGAAGCATAAAGCTCAGGATAGCCTTTACGGGAATGGAGGCGAAGTCCTGAGAGATCTGGATGGAGATTTGCTCAGCACCGAAACCAGCACCAATGCTCGTTACTCCCCGGTGCTGGATTCCACAGGAAAGATTACCGAGCATCCGGTGGCCGAACTGGGCACTCAACTCTTCCATGAATACAATCTAATCTATTCATTCCAGGCGAACGGACTGAAGTTCAATATGGGATATGGCCAGGCCCATGCTCTGGATGCCGTTCGCCATGCTGTGGATGAAACCTATATGAGACCGGATCTGCGAGAACCCGCCTTTGATCCCAGAAGTCAGTGGGCCTATTTCATGCTGACTGCAGAGTTCTAGTTTCGCAGATGCAACTGCTGTCCGGGGCCCGGGAGGCCGATTCAACCCAGGCTTTCGCTTAACTTCCGTAGCTGATCGGCCACCGCCGGATCGTTAGCGATGGGCAGAGGATTCTTTCGCTTTGTTCCATGAAAATAAGTGCCGGATGGCCCTGGATCCGGCAGGCTGGCGAGCTGAACCAGAGGCCTGGCTGCTTTCTTTGGAGATTTACTGATCAGCCCCCAGATAGCATGTACAATTCCGGGGTAATCACGAATCAGTCCTGTATTTACCACTCCTGGATGGAAGGCGTATACAGAAACATTTTTGCTCTGCAGCTTGCGAAATAGATCCATGGTATAGATTACATTACAAAGTTTGCTATCATTGTAGGCCTGCAGGCCGCTGTAGTCTTCCTTTCTGGCAAGAGCATCCCCACCGGCCAGAAAATCGATCTTTCCCCGGTAATGAAGGGCCGAGGCAACATTAATGATTCGCGAAGGGGCATTGTTTTGCAGAGTGTCCAGAAGAGCCTCTGTTAGCCAGAATGGCCCCAGATGATTCACCGCAAAGGTGGCTTCAATTCCTTCCGCGCTTTCTTTGCGCTGCGGATGGCTTACTCCTGCATTGTTGATTAACAGATCCAGACCTTTATGCCTTTTTTTGAAGTTCTTCACAAATTCCTGGATGGATTTTTTAGAGGAAAGATCCAGCTCGTAGAGTTCTACCCGGCTTCGACCGGACTTCATCTGGATTTCCCGCTGCACCGCCTGGCCTCGCGCAATATCTCTGGCAGTGATTACTACCTGGGCGCCCAGTTCCAGAAGCCCGATGGCAGCCTCTTTACCAATGCCGGATGTTGCTCCGGTAATAAGGCAGAGCTTACCACCGATGTGTTCTTTTTGAAGATTATTGAGTAAGGAATCGTCCTTGCGAGCCATAAGCAAATGCGGTGCAGGGCATTGCTGCTGTCAAGCCTGGTGCAGAGTTCCGAATACTTCCTTTGAGGGTTTCTATAATGGCGAGAAAAAAAGCGGACCCCATCGAACTGGCATCCGCTTGCTGTGCGAGAAACTCATCCGGGCTTCCGGATAGAATGCCCGGATGAAATCCAGAATTAAAGATCAATAACTGGTAGGGTCTGGACTGTTATCGGTGGCCAGATCGGTCATTTTATGGCACATGGTGCAGTCCTGCATTTTGGGATCCTTATCGATTACGGACTGGAACTTATTATCTACTTTCAGTCCACGGAAAAGCTTGGTAAAATCGTTGGTCTGAACCTTTCCATCCTCGTCGAAATCGTTGCTGTATCCTTTGCTGACATCTTCGAAATCATCTTCATCCACATGTCTGGTGGCAACAGTACCTTCACAAACACAGGTTGCACTTCCATGATCATCATGACTTACAGAGAATTTGGTCCCTCGCACAGAGGCTACTGCAGTAGGGCTTACTACTTCCACGCCCTGATTGTTTAGTTTCTTCACATCGATCCAGGTAAAACCTTTCTTGAGCTT
>JBHIXQ010000164.1:0-5903 GCA_041984705.1 Leptonemataceae bacterium
AAAGGTTGTTAGCGATTTTTCAAAACTACTGAATCTCATCCTCGCTGCTGCATAGATCCACACAGCGTGCAAAGTCTGGGCTCTGGCAGCCAGTTGACCCTCTTTCAATGCACAGCCTTCACAGAGAAAGTCCAGTTCCGGTTCATTCCAGTAGGAAGACTCCCAGAGTTGAGGCGGCCATTGTTCGCTATCCCATAAGGACTTTCCACAACCGGAGCATTGATCCACTTCTCCCAGCATACCCTGAAGCTTCTGGATTCGCACAATCATAAATCCCAGCAGGTTCTGGAACCATTGCGCGTCCTCAGAATCGCGGTCAGCTTCCAGGGTCTCCAGGGCTCCGGAACATAGTCCAAACAATCCGCTGAGTGACGGTTCTGCAGACGCCTGGACCAGCGTCAGGATGGCGGCCAGTCTCTGCAGGTCCAGATACCGTCCCTGGATTTTGATCTCCTTTTGCAGGGAAAGTTCCTTGATGCTGAAGATGGTTTCGTTTGCTTTTCGATAGAACACAGTCTGGACTATATTTCCGGGCTGAATACTTAGCTGGCTTCTTCTCTGACTGGCCTGAATTCCGTGGTATTTAAGCGCCAGCATCTCATCGTCTCGGGTCAGAATGTTCAGTATTCGATCCGCTTCACCGAACTTGCGACTTCTAAGTATTATTCCGGTTCTGGTTTCCAGCATAGTCTCTTATTTAACGATGATGCTCCAGATGTCCCATGACGGGGGCGAGCTAGCAACCACGATGGCTACCGTGTTCAACAGGGTCAGGAAATTCAATCTCATAAAAGTTGCAAGCAGGCATTGCGAAGCCAGAGAATCTGTGAGCAAAGGGGCGGGCCGTTAATGTCGCTTCAAAAAAAAGGAGCCAGCAGGTATTTCGCAGGACCATGGCAGGTTCTCAGAGGGCATACTCTTTGATTTTTCTATACAGGGTTCGTTCTGAAATCCCCAGGGCTTTCGCTGTCTGCTCTCGATTGCCACCAAAGTGAGCCAGGTTCTTTTCTATAATTGCTTTTTCGTAGTCTTCCATGGAAATACCGGGCTTGATCTCATCGCTCATATCCTTCTTTCCCGGAGTACGGCTCAGGTTGCCGGGCAGATCCTTCAGTTCCAGGATATCCTCCGTAGCCATCACTACCATTCCTTCCAGAACATTGCGAAATTGCCGAATATTACCGGGCCAGTCGTATTGCTGGAAGAAGTCCAGTAATTCCGGCGAAAGCCCGGTTACGGATTTCATATACTTTTCATTGAACTCTGTGACGAAGAAATTGAACAGCAGTGGAATATCTTCTTTTCTCTTTCGCAGGGGAGGTAATTCCAGACGGATGACAGCCAGTCTATAATACAGGTCTTCTCTGAACTCCCCGGAATCCACCTGATCCAGCAAATCACGGTTCGTGGCGGCAATGATGCGAACATCGATGGGAACTGCTCTTGTGGATCCCACTCGCATTACTTCCCGCTCTTCAATCACGCGAAGCAATCGAACCTGGCTTTCCAGATCCATTTCTCCAATTTCATCCAGGAAGATTGTTCCTCCCTGAGCCGCTTCGAAAAGACCCGTGCGATCCCGATCTGCGCCCGTAAAGGCACCCTTTACCACTCCAAAGAGTTCTGATTCCAGAATGGATTTGGTAAGTGCTCCGCAGTTCACTTTTACAAAGGAGCGATCCTTTCTTTTCGAGTTCTCATGCAATAGATTCGCAAGCTTTTCTTTACCGGTGCCGCTTTCGCCTTCCAGTAGCACCGTTACGTCGGTGGGGGCTACCTGGTTCACTCGCTCCAGAACGTTTTTCAGAGCAGGTGCATTACCGATGACACTGGAAGTGGAGAAAGTGTCTGCCAGTCTTGCGCGAAGCCTGCGATTTTCTTCTTTAAGGCTCACGGTCTCAAGCAGTGACTCCACTTTCTTTCGAAGAAGTGTAAGATCCACCGGTTTGGTAAGGAAGTCGTTGGCACCGGATTTTATGGCTTCCACCGCAGTCTCGATTGTGGGTTGTGCGGTAAGTAAAAGGAAGGCAGTATCGGCGGTCTGTCTCAATTCTTTGAGTAGATTTAGACCGGTATCATCCGGAAGGAATAGATCGCTAATGACCAGGGAAAAGGACTCGCTTTCCAGCATCTTTCGGGCATCTCCTATGGAGGCCACGGCAATAACGGAAAGCTCCTCGGACAAAGACGACAGGTATTCCTCCAGAGCGGATCGTTGAGCCTGGTCATCTTCAATTAATAGTACCCGAATCATTCTGTAGTCAGTGCTATTCGTTTCCTGAATCCTGCAATGCTGTTTTTCCACCGAAGTAGATGGTAAATGCAGTGCCCTGTCTGGGGTCGGATGAAACATCGATCCATCCGCCCATTTCGGTGATCATCTTTTTAACCAGCGCCAGGCCCAGGCCGCTGCCATCTTCCCTGGTGGTAAAGAAAGGTTCGAAAATCTTGTTCTGGTCTTCAATGGAAATGCCGGGGCCGTTATCTTCAATTCGAATGAAGTTCTGTTCATTTTCCTGACCTGTGCTTATGCGCACCTCGCGCTCACCGGAGGGCCGTTCCGACTTCTGCAGTGCCTGCACCGCATTCAAGATTAGATTAATCACCATTTGCTTGATAAAGCCTGCATGGATTTCTGCGCCGGAACGAAGTTCCCCTGGCTCAAAGCTGATCTGTGTGCCAGCTTTGCGAGCCTGAGGCTCCATCAATCGAATCACTGCAGAAAGAATGTTATTCAAATCCTCGCTGGTGGTGCGCACGGTACGCTCCGAGCGAATCAGATGAATAAAATCCTGGAGCACTTCGTTTAGAGAAAGCACTTCCTTTTTTATGATGTCTACCCGACTCTTGAGCTTTTGCTGAAGGTCTTCATCGCTCACTTCCAGTAGGGAAGCTTCCAGCATCTGCAGATGCAAATGAATGGCGGCCAGTGGATTCTTGATCTCGTGGACAATACCGGCCGCGAGAGCCGGCATCTGGAACGAGGGAATCTCGCTGGAAATTCGTGTTAATTCCTGTGTACTCTGTGTATCTACCATGTTATCTGGAGTCCACCACCTCCACCAGGAAAAACCAAATGTCCTGCTTTTTCAAGAGATTCTCGGATTGAAGCTGGTGGTATCTTTGAATGAACAAAGAAGGGACGTCAGCGGCACTTCGAATAAATATTAGCGAAGGGTTGTTTTCCAGTCCCAGAGAGCCCTGTCTTAGCTGAAGACCCAGATACACTGTATTTCCGGACTGTCGAGCCCTGTCCAGTTCCCGTGCAACAGAACGGCTCTCACACTGTATCCAGAATGCAGTGGATTGATTTTTTACCAGGAATCGGTAGGGGGCGCCGCTGGACGCAGACATTAACGATTCCAGACCGGATTCCAGACTACTTACCAGGTCGCCGGTTCCGATCAGCCTGAGGTTTTTCTGTTTCGCGTAGGAGCGGATCACCGATGGCAGAGTTAGATTCTCATCCCGCAGGTTTACGGTGGCCACGGGCTCCAGCGAGTCCGGGGTCAATCGTCCGGTACGTAGTGCATCCGAAATATCTCGTCGCGATATATAGAATCGATCCCCTTTCTGAACGAACAGTAATGAAAATCCTTCTACGAATCCTGCCCGCATTCCATAGTAAATATCTGGCTGATTCAGCTTTAAAGAGCGATTCAGTCGAGCGAACAGTTGTCGGCTGGACATGGGCAGTCCCGGCGAATTGAGCAGAACAGGTTTCCATCCAGAGGCGGTGAGGTTTCGAACAGAGCTTTCGAATGAAGCGCTGGATTGGCCGGAAGCATCCGTCAGAATAATGATTCTGCGATCCGAGGCTGGCAGCTTCTTTAGTTCCTGAAATGACCGGGAAATCTGATTCAGGGATACTTCACCTCCATTGGCGCTGGCTTCCAGAATAGATAACACTTCCTTCAAGTTCCTGCTGGGAGGAATCATACGGTTTCCGTTCTCCGATACCAGTAGAAGTCCCAGGCTTAGCTTTCCCTGAAGCTCCACAATTAGAGATCGCAGTGCCCTGGCCATTTCAAGTTTCGTTCCGGCCATAGAGCCGGATTGATCCAGGACTATAATCCATTCCTCACTGGTAGTGGGCCATCCAGGAAGAGATCTATTGGGTAGAGTCAGAGAGCTTGCGCGAATGGCTTTTACCATAAGGGACTGCAGGTCGTTTAATGGTCCAAATGCGACGCCAGAATCCAGGATCCGACCTGTATTGCAGGATTTCAATTCCATGCTGATTCGCACAGAGGATGTGCCAGAAAAGGATGCTTCGCCGGTAAGAATATGAGTCCCTCTTGTATAGGCGCAGTAATCTGTGCCCGGCATTGCACCTTTCGCCGTCGTTCCCGGGGGCAGAGCCCGATTCAATCGCTCCATGGAATCCAGGGGATAGTCCTTATGAAGGCCAAAGAGAAATCCGGTAGCCTGTTGTATCTCCGTGGGCAGGGATTTCGGCGAAAAATACTGCTCCGGTACCTGTCCGGAGATTCGGAAAGGTAGTATAGAGACCTGAAAGTCCCTGGCCTCGATCAAGGAGGGCATCAGCAGCATGCCAGCACAGAGAACTGCACTGCAGAATCCGCGGAGGCCGGATGGAGCTCTGGTATGCTTTCCGTGGCCTGTCCTAAAAGGATTGGAACGCAGAAGGTACTGTGATGATTTGGACATAATTCTAAGCAGTCTGAGAGAATTCATGGGCCTTAAGTCTTCTATCGGTAGGATTCTGGCATTGCCTGGTGCCTTTCTATTCCTGCAATGTCTGGGAATGCCGGACATACCGGAGAATCATTACATCAAGGATTACTATTTCACAGGATTTTCCGTACAGATCCTGGGAAAAGCAAGCATTCCTCCCTCCATTGTCACCCGGGAATATGATGGAGAATCTCGCCGAGAATTTGTCAATTTTGACGAACGATTGGAGATGTGTAAGGAAAAAGCCGTTCTTCAGGCGGATTCAAAATGGCTCAGCATCACCGAGGATGATCCCAACACCCAGTTTGAATGGCTCCGTAGACTGGACCTGGGGGCAAAAGGACGCTGGTCCGGCTGCCTGGAAGATGCCGAAACCCGCTACATGCTTTTTGATTATCCAGGCACCTGCATTGTGGTGCGTCAGTACCCCTGTGATCCGGCCTACTACTAGATTGTAGCCTCCTACCTTCTACCCATCGATTCGGAATACAGCACCGGTTATTTATCTGGCTGGATTCGGTTTTACTCATTTTGTCCTTGCTTCATTTTCAGGAAGGCCTCTAATTTCGCCATGCGGAATCGGTTCTGGAAAACGGGCATACTCTCCCTGGTTCTAATCCTCGTGGGGCAGCCCATCCACGAACTAAAGTCCGGACCGGTGATGAATGTCGGTCCTTCGGATATGGTGTTTCAGCCCACCGATGAAGAGGGCTACATGCAGGCCTGGAACGTTAACTTCCGGGGAAATGGGATGTTGATCTACATTACTTTTGTGATCAGCAACCTGGGACCCAAGAGCCTGAACAATGGTGTTTCCATCTTGATTGTGCAGCAGGGTAAGGTCCGGGTCTGGACGAAGGAATATGATTATCAGAGCCTGGAAGCCCAGAAAGGTCAGTTCGGTCATAAATCGTATATGAACTGGCTAAGATACGAAAACGGGAAATACTTCATTGAAATTGATCAGGGCGATAAAAGCACACCTGTTATCAAACTTCAGCTTTCTCCTTACGGTCCTGGCCTGGGCCTTTCCGATGGAAAGATCAATGTCTCCGGAGGAGGATACATTCGCTTTGATGTACCTGTGGTGAGTTCGGCAGCCACCGGCCATATCATTCTGGACAATGAAAGAACGGAACTAAAGGGCATTGGAGGTATGGAATATCTCCATGGGAATCGCCCGGTGCATCAATTCGCAAAGCGTT
>JBHIXQ010000165.1:0-250 GCA_041984705.1 Leptonemataceae bacterium
TTGCCCACGAAAATCCGTATGGTTTCGCCGGTGTTCGCTGTTATCGCATTCTTGTCCGTTAAGGCACCCACCGATCCATTGAATACTACATATTCAGCGTCTTCGCGTACAGCCTTGTCCATATCAAATGGCTGATGTCCAGGTTTGCCAAAACGCTGTTTTGTGTAGAATTCCGACTGCAATACATAGTATTCCCTGTCCACTTCCGGTAGTCCGCCGGCAGGCTCTACCAGAATAAGACCATACATAC
>JBHIXQ010000165.1:260-5896 GCA_041984705.1 Leptonemataceae bacterium
ACCGTTGAGACTGTATAACGTGAAGCGATATATTGAAACTTGAACATTGACATTTGAAACTTGACACTTACCACCTGAAACTTGAAGCTTGACACTAGAAACTTGAAAGTTGAGGTATGACCCGGAGCAGTGAATGAAGACACCGCTCCACCACCAGGACCGGTTACTGCATGAAGGTCAATGTTATGCGGCATCTTGCTGTCCGGGTGATTGCTGAGCTGAAACTCTACTTCATCGTCCTCTCGGATTCGAATAAAAGGCCCGGGCACTTTTCCGCCAAAGGTCCAGAAAGTATAGGTCACACCATCGGCCAGTCTCATTTCCACTTCACTGGTTTCAAGTTTGACGATCACATGAGCCGGACCCCGATCAATGGGAGCCGGAACGTTAGGAGCATAGGTTAATTCCGCTTCAATCGTTGGCTTTTCGCAGGCCACAAGGCCTCCTAGGAGCAATGGCAGAATGAACCATATTAATTTCTTGGGATTCATAATCGCCTCCAATGGTTTCAGCTTACACTGATCATGGAGACCAGGCATTGATAACTATCAAGAGTAGATCAAGATTCAAAAAAAAGACCTCCGGGCGGAGGTCTGAGGGGGAAGATAAAGCACAGGAAGTCCGGAGATCAACCTTATGGAAGGATTCGAAGGAGATATCGGACGTCCCTTTTTTTAAAATTTCGCAGTAACCATAAAGTAGCCAAAATCGCTACGTGGATCGAATGCCGGCTCTCTGAGATCCGGCCGGTCAAAGGATTCATCTATTCTATGTCGAATGGAGCTCAAAGCATAAGCCTGACCGTACCCAACATCGAACTTTAGCTGGCTGGCTTCGATCGAGTAGGTGACGTTGTATTCGTGAAACAGCTGCGAACTCAGCTGGGCCACAGAGTTTTCGGCTATTTTTCCCGAAGCATCCACCACAGATGCATACCGTGCATTGCTGGTGGTTTCTGTGCTGGACAGCTCTCCATCACCATCCCGGGCAATGGCACCTCCATTGTTATAGTAACTGTCCTGAGCCTTATGTTTCTTGAAGTGCCAGTATGCCAGTTTAAGACCTCCATACTTTCCCAGATCGAAGTTCAGAGTTAGCGCACGAGCAATAAGGTTCCTGGACCCCACCAGGTCCATATCTCCCATGGGCCCATGATTCGTAGGAAAAAGCTGCGTGTAGGTATTTACGGCTACATCCGTGCGATTCGAATCTCCGGTGGCCAGGTCTCCCACCAATCCGATGCGAAGAAACTCCACAGGTTTGAATCCAAAATCAGCGTAAATTGCGTAGGCTTCATACCTCTGTCTTTCGGTGTAGATGGGATTTCCGCTGGCATCTACCTGATTGAGCCAGTCCCAGCCGGCCTGTACGCGCTGACCGTTAAAACCGGTCTGGTAGGCGCCTTCCAGAGAATAATCGAATAATGGATGAGCGCTCTTACCTTTTACGGTCTTGTTGGTAATTCGCAGTCCCACTGTGTGCAGGTTATCCCTCTGCCTGTCCCTGGCTTTCGGCGGCACTGGAATACCCGGATAAGGAGATACGCTGGCAGGAATCCATTTTTTGTAGACACCAATATAGTAAGGCTCCAGCTGAAATTGCGGATGCAGCGTAATTTCGTTGTAGAAGACGGCGAGATAGGCATCATCCAGCTCCCGGGCCGTGCTGGCCCTTACGGTACAGAGTTTCGTTGTGGGATCGCAGTTAAACTGAATACCCGAAGGATTGGACCGTCCCACATGAGTACCATTACCGCCACCATCGCTGTCTTCTTCCGCAAGCACTGCTCCGGCCATGGACGCCTTCCAGACTCCCCACTGCCAGTGTAGCTCCAGTGCATCAAAGCTGCGACCTACGTTGCTCCATCCTACCTTGCCTATCTGCCTTTCGCTTCCATAGGCCAGCATCTGGCGCCCAAAGCGAATACCCAGCGGCCCGAGCAAATTGTCGGATTGAATATAGGCTTCTCGCATATCCAGAGAATCTTCAGTGGTATCGTTTGCGGTGCTGAATCCGTTATCCGATCCAGGATGTCCACCCCAGAGACGAGATTCCTGAATTCTTAAGACAATGGATGTATCCGACGAAAGTTTCTTTTCCAGACCAAATTGAACAATACTGCCGGTATACTCATTGGCATCATCTGTCTTTCGATTAAAATCCGAATTTCCATGAAACTCCGGCCGAATGCGAGCCAATCCAAATATCGTCAATCCGTCGCTCCAGCCGGGCTCGGAAGCCAGGGGCAATGCAGGGATCAGGAGAGCTGCCAGTAGAAATGCCTGCCATCTACTGGTTCCCAGAAACCGTCGAAGCGAAGGAACCATTCTGGCGGCACCCTGTTCAGTAATACACTTCCTGAACCTGGAGAAACTCCAGGAACTACCGTATCCGGATTTATTCTTTGATTTCATAATGATTCAGGTTACATCATACCCCCGACCGGTGCCTTGATAATTGTCAAAAGGATGCAACAATAGAGGACCGATGGAGGTGTTGCAGGGATTCAGCGTTGGGATACTGGACAGTGGCGGAGCCAGAATTCACCCGGAACCGACGCGCCTGTAAACGCAGCCATCCCCTGCCCTGGATTTCGAAGGATTGAGGCTGAATGCCCCTCCGCTGCAGCACTGGACGAAAGGGTTGCGAAGCAACTGAAGTTATCCCCCGGGCAGCGTTTAAACCAAAATCTAACCAGGAATTGATGCAGATCAATTGCCGGTATACTGGATTTCCGTAAAATAATGGGATGGTATTGCGAGATGAAGACAGCTCTATTGACCGGCGTGCAACTCTGGCCAGATACCGGAAACTGCCTCTGGTCTATTCCTGTTCTGGATGCTCCAGTGCAGCTCAACTGGCCAATGACCTCGCTCTTCGCGCAGATCGAGAAGAACTGGCCGAAATGTCCTGCATCGCCGGCGTAGGTGCGGGGGTGCAATCCCTGGTTCACACTGCAAGCTCCGGTCGCCCCATTCTGGTGCTTGATGGTTGCCCACTCCATTGCGCCCGATTGAGCCTGAAAAACCGAGAATTACAATGCGATGTCCATATCGATCTGTCCCGCCACGGAATCAAAAAACGATACCATGAATCAGCAAGCGATGAAGAACGCGAACATGCATGGAATTCGGTAGTATTTCCTGCTGCAAGCGAGCTGATGTTACTGAGTCTGGGATCCGAGCAGTAGCCGGGTTCTGACTTTTCACGGATACCCATTCAGGAAATATTCAGAAACCTGTCCATCATCGCCTTCCAGAACTTCGGTTCCCAGTTTCCAGTCCCTCGAATGCGAGCTCTAATTCGTCCGTCTACAATTACATAACTCATGGGAATAGCATCTATTGCATAGGAATCCCTGAGCGCAGTAGATGGATCACGCACGATCAAGATGTCATGGAGTTTTTCTCGCTCCATAAAGTTCTTTACCGCCCCATCATGACCGTCTATCGAAATGGCAACTATCAGCAGATTCTCGCGTTTAAAATGCTTCTGTAGTTGGTCAAGTTCGTGCATTTCCGCCCTGCAGGGAGCGCAAAAGGTGGCCCAGAAATGCAAAATAACAATACGATCCTGCAACGATGCATTCACGTCGGAACCATCCATGGCTCTCAGATGAAATTCAGGAGCGCGATTCGACACCAGAGGCACTTCATAACCGGCGCTTTTCCATATGGTGACTTCTGGATCCCCTGACCCAATATTATGTGACTCAGCATACAAGACGCCTGCGAGAACAAATATCCATATTCCCCATAATGTCCAAATCGCGCTGTAAGGTTTCATATTCTGGCCTCCGCGCATCATTATCGCTTAGGACATAAAAATCTGCCTTGATATTTATCAAAAGAACGGTCAGCCGTGCGAAAATATGCAACCGAACGCAGCACTGGCGTTCCTATGGACATGCGAGTAACAGATCTATTTGGAGTCCTACCCAGCAAAAGGCAGGAGGTCTGGAATGCTCTTACCCATGGTATGGGCCTATTTGTCAGCATTCCAGCCAGCATTTTGCTTTTGTTCAAAGCTATTCGAACAAAAGACGAAGTCACTCTCCTTGCTTCAGTCATATTTTCTGTCGCTCTTCTTTTTTTATATGCTGCTTCGACTCTATATCATAGCATCCAGCGAATTCGGATAAAGTTCTTTCTGCGAAAGCTGGACCATTCCGCGATCTATATTTTCATTGCTGCCAGCTACACTCCGTTCAGTCTGATTTTACTTCGGGACCATCCATGGATGGGATGGCCGCTATTTGCATTTATCTGGTCCGCAGCACTGGCCGGAATCATGTACAAGACCTTTTTCATCCATAAATTCGACACCATTGCCACATTGCTATATCTGGCAATGGGCTGGGTGGCTATACTGGGTGTTTCTGAAATCGTGCAGAGACTGGAACCGGCCGGCCTGGTTCTGCTGGTGGCAGGAGGTCTAAGTTACACCCTTGGAGTGGCATTCTATTTCTGGTCTTCCCTTCGCGCCCATCATGCTATATGGCATCTGTTTGTTCTTTCAGGGTCTCTTCTGCATTACTGGACCATACATAGCTTTGTCCTTTGAATTGCGCGAAACCTCATTTCATCCTTTTGATGTTAATTGACCAGAAGTCATAATGGAACCTGCACAAACCGCATATGCCAGAGCCTTGCCCTTCAAAGGGCATTTCTATATTCAAGGTAATCTCGAATGGCTCGTAGCTCCCGGGCCGAAAGTGCGGGCATCCCCTGTCGCCGGCGATATCCTTCCATTCTTCGAACAGTCACGGACCAGCCTCCGGGAACCTTCTGATTGGGATTGGGAAGTGTATGGCATTTTCCGCAAACATGTTCAAACAATCTCCTGCCCATGTCCGTATCCTCTGGAGACAGAGATTCGGAAACCTGTGGGCGAAGGCTGGAAATAGAAAGTATCATCAGAATTATCAATCCGCTCAGCCATAAGACAGGAAGCATCCGAGCTGAAATCGAAATCCTCCCGGGAACGAAAAGCTCTGGCACCCGGACATCTTGCAGGGCAGGCCGCGAGGGTGACTTTATCTGGCCTCGTATTTTTCCTGGACGGTTCATCAGTTTACTGGTAGCCCGGTTCGGCCAATGCATGCCGAACCGGACCTTGCACTACTAGAAGCCCAGGGGATCCGGTGCATCCGATGGTTTCGAATGCCTTACGCTTCCAGAGGTGGGAATCTCCACGTAGTATGCCAATTCTACAGTGTACTCCCGCGGCATCTGAATTCCTTTGAACCTCTGGATGACAGGAACCGCCACGGAAAGCTCAAGAATTTGTAGCGGTACTGGCTGCCATTGAATTCCAGCCGTGATGGAGTGTATTTCACTTCCATAGTTTCCAGGATCCCAGGCGGGACTCATGTATTCAGAAAACAGGTTGCCATCTATGGCTCGTCCGGCTTCGCCGCGATACGCTTCCTCGTGTTCGCCGCGCAGGGCCCCCTGCCACTGCGAATTCCACTGCAGATGAGCCACAACGCTGGAATACAATTGATACATGAAATATACATCCAGCCGGTAAAAATCTCCCAGAGCATAGTTATGCTTGTTACGATAGGCTCGACCAATATAAAGCAGAGTGGCGCCCCACCAGTAAGGCGAAGCGGATCCCTGATAAGCAATGCC
>JBHIXQ010000166.1:0-5883 GCA_041984705.1 Leptonemataceae bacterium
CTGGAACTGGATCGCATCAGATCGTTTGCCAATTCAACCTGGCTTGCCGGCCTGGAGCTAGCTCGGCCGGTATGGTTTCTGGGAGGACTACTTTCGGTAGCACTATTTCTCATTTCGCACCTGGTAGTAGATCTGCAGAGCGAGGCCCTGCTGGGTCCCTTTCGGGCCAGGCTCCTGATTCAGATATTTGCCATCGGCGTGTTTTTCTACTGGGCTCGATTCAGTCCATTAAAGCAAAAGTATGATAAGGGTCTGGGTCGAATCACCACTCTCTTCTGGGAGCTGGCTTTGATCTTTCTGACCATCGCCATCTCCCTGGAACTGGACTCCATGTGGCTTCCAGTGGTATGGATATTTATGGCGCTGCTGCTATTCTTTTCGCGTAATCTACACTGGATACCTGCCAGGTTCAAAGTCTATTCCACTTTCTATTTCTGGACTTCGGTAATACATACAGGATTCCTTTCGGGTACGCAAAACACTCCTTCCGTTTTCTGGCTGGATCAGGCATGGCTGGGTGGACTGGTGGCCATCGCAGGACAGCTGGGATATCTAATTTACCGCTACACCCGGACGGAGGAAATCGAAAGCCATCCGGGCATGCCGGTATCAAAAAAATCAGGGGCAAGTAGCCAGATCAGCCAGGCTTCTTTCGATTCGCCATTAAACGATCAGAGAAATGAGGCCGTCCGGCATGAAGCGGAAGGTGCCGACTGGCTGAGCGCAAAGTTTTCTGGAATACAGAGCCGCGAGCGAAAGGAACTAACCCTGTTCTACCCTCTTTTTCTTTCTGTCGCGCTTTTTCTTTTCTGGAGCTTCGATAGCGCCCTTCTCACTCTTTTCTGGATGGTGGAAGTGTTTGTAGTGTTCTTCGTGGGGCTTCGACTGAATCAGGACCACTTTCGCTACGTTGCCCAATCTGCCATGGTCCTCTGCCTCATCCGACTGCTGCTTTTTGACCTGAGTCAGTCCAGCATCGTCATGCGAGCTTTCGTTTTTCTGGGCGTTGGTGGAATCATGATACTAATGAACGTGATCTACCGCAAATATCGCTCAGCTCAGGACGCAGAAGCGAAAACGGCAGAATCCAATTCGGCGAGCGCAGGTTCCCGTTCTACAGAGGTGGATCCATGAACCTCAGGTTGATTAGCTTTCTGAGTCTGATTATCTGCGGTACCCTACTGTCTGTAGCACTGGCTGTATTCGAAGCGGGTCAGAATCTACCGCCCACTGCAGCCCCACTGTTTGAGCTAATGGGCAAACCTCTTAAAACGGCTGATGCCACTCTAACCAGAATCCTGCCCATCGATGATGTTGATGAGGCAGAACTGGGTAATGCAATCGCACTGCGCTATGAAGCCTATCGAGATAAGAGCGATCCAGATCAGATTTATCTGGAGAATCTGGTCAGAAATCTATCCAGAGACAGAGAGAAAGGTTTTGAGTACAGAGTGTTTATTCTTCCTTATTCATCGCCGAACGCTGCTGCCGCCCCCGGAGGCGTCCTTTTCGTTACAGGTGGACTACTCAAAATGGTTGAAAGCGAATCTGAGCTGGTTTCGGTACTGGGACATGAAATCGGTCACGTGGAGCTCGGCCATTGCATGGACCTTGTAAGGTTTCAGCTTCTGGCAGAGAAAATGGAAGCACGTCCTCTGGGAGAAATCGCAGATCTTGCAGTGGGCATCATGCTACTACCTTCTTTTAGCAAAACCCAGGAAGCAGATGCAGATCGATACGGATTCCAAATGCTCATCAAAGAAAGCTACAATCCCTTTGGAATGGCCAATGCCTTTGAAAAACTGGCGGCCCTGGATCCGGATGCCATGGAATCGGCAAATCCCTTAACGGAATACTTTCGCAGTCATCCGTATTCCATCCTGAGGGCGGAGCGCTATCGAAGCGAGGCCACCCAGGCAGATCTGGAAAGATACTACGTTGGAGAGCGAAACCTGAAAGAAAGAATCAGCCGATTCGAGACTGAGTATCCCGATGAATGGCTGGGTGAGTAGAATGAGAACCTACTTTTTTCCTTTCTTGAGCGAAGCAATGTAATCCTGGCATCGCTGCATGTTTTCTTCCATTGCCTTTTGTACCGGTTCTTCTGTTCTTCAAACTCCTGCTCCGAGAGCTTTCCAGGAACATAGATAGGCTCTCCATAGGATACCACGACACGGGTAAAGGGCTTGGGAACTCTGTGCTTATCCCAGGCTTTTTCTGCAATCCATTGACGCACCCCTTCGTAGTGAAAGGGAACTATGGGTTTTCCAGACATCATAGCAGCCATGATCAATCCACTTTGAACCTGGAACGCTGGTCCCCTGGGTCCATCCGGAGTTATCGCCGCTGGCTGGCCTTTCTTCAAAGCCACCACGCAATTCTTCAGAGCGCGCATGCCACCTTTGCTGGTGGACCCTCGAATAGCAAAGTTACCAAATTTGCGAACAACCTTTGTAATCATTTCTCCATCTTTCGAGTCACTGATCATTACATTGGCCTTCATGCCGCGATTCAAATAGGGAGAAAAAAGGACGTTGGTATGCCAGATACCATAGATCCAGGCTTTGCCGCTTTTATGGATTTCGTTGAAGGAATCCCGTCCGATGTCAATTCGTCGCCAGGTCAGGCCCCAGAGCCTTTGCAGATTCACTACGATAAAGGGAATGATCCAGACCTTCAATCCCCGTTTCGCAGCCCCATCTGGCTTCTCTACCTTCTCCGGAACTGAATTCTCCGGGATCGACTCGCCATTTTTTTTCTGGTCTGGTTCGGTAGCTGTGGCCACAGTCTGTTCGTCGGTCTTCTTGCCCATGGCACATGGGAATAATCAGGCCTCGCTGTGCAAACTACATTTCCATTGCGCTATTCAGGGACTCCAGCCAGAGGCAGGATTATTTCTGGCGGAATTTTTTCCTCTAGCGATATGAACCTTATGTTTACTTCCGGTTGCAGACCAGAATCCGTCTGCATATCTGGCACAGAAATGTTGAAGAGACTATTTCTAATCCCTATTCTATTGCTTGCCGCATCTGTCTGGTTTTCATGCGAACAGTCGGATCCGGAATCGGTGCGCATTGAAAATCAAGACACTCGCGAAGTAACAGCTCCCAGCGGACTGGTTCTACGCGAAGAGCCAAATACAAAATCCGTGAAACTGGCTCTGATTCCACTGGGCACCCGGGTTCAGGTCCTTGAAGAAAAATCCGAGGCAGAGCAGATTGGAGATGCCACCGGCCGATGGCTCAGGGTGAACCATAACGGCATTCGCGGATGGGTATTTGGGGCCTATCTCAAGAATATCCAGCCTGCGGATTAAGATTCGCAGCGTCAGCGAACGCTGCCTTATGCTGACTTGAAGCTGCCCCGGTTTTGGATCGTTAGATTGTGATTCAGAAACTACTTGAGAGTGGTATCGCTAAGCAGAAAGAAATCAACATGGCCATTCATGGGAACTCCGGGCACTTGTATCTGTTTGCTCACTCCCATGGTTCGAATCTGCTGATAGGTAAATAGCATCAGCGCGTTTTCATGTACGTAACTGTCCAGCTCCTGCAGGGCAAGTTCATGTTCTTCTGGCGTTGCTTTTTTCATAGCTGCATCATAGATTCGATCGTAATCGGGGTCGCTGAGAAGCGAAAACAAGCCGGCCGAAGAAAGAAAAAGTCCTGCATGAAATGCCATGGTGTAAATGGGATTGTCCACCATGTTGAAGGCCATGTCCCCTTCGTAGGGGTTGCCCATAACCTTACCTACCACAACCCGCTCCGCCCATTTGGGCCTGGATACAACTTCCAGCTCCAGCTCCACCGAGATAGTAGCTAGCTGCTCCTTTACAGTTCGGGCAACGTGCTCGGCCACATCGGATGTAATCGCCTCCAGGGTGAATCCGTCTCCATATCCGGATTCCAGCATGAGCTTTCTAGCCTGGCGCAAATCGTATTCATAGGGTTTCAAAGTCTCATTGGCACCAAAGGAACCTTTCAGTCCCAGCGATGCCAGAGGTGCCCCATTTCCGTTCTCTGCGCTTTGAATGAGAGCCTTTCGATCGATTGCATGATTCAAAGCCTTTCGCACTCGTACATCAGCCAGCGGCCCCTGGTTTTTGAGAAAGACCCAGGGACTCTGAAGCACCAGTCGCTTTTGAATTTCTGCACTATCAGATCCCGCCAGGAGGTTTTCTTTGCTACCGGAAAGATAGGGAACGAGATCTATTTCGCCAGCAAGCAGGCGATCCGCCCATCGCCTTTCCGGCAAGATCTTGATCTGGAGCTCCGAATACGCTGGAATTCCCTTTCTCCAGTAGGCTGTGTTTCGCTTGAGTAGGTACTCCTCACCGGGGCTATGAGCGGAAAATACGAACGGTCCGGTACCCACCGGATGCTTCAGCGCTTTTTCCAACCCGACCTTTTGAACGTAGCGACCGGAACTGATGAGGCCAAACATGGTAAGACGGCTTAGAAGCATTCCATCAGGTTCATGGGTTCGAACAATCACCGTCCTGGCATCTTTTACCTCAGTGGAGGCGATGCTGGAAAGGACCCAGCCGGTGCCGCTACCTGTAGCCGGATCCGTAACACTATCCAGAGTGAACTTCACATCGCTGGCATCAAAGGGACTCCCATCATGAAACTTAACTCCGGAACGTAATTTGAACTCATAGGTTTTCTCATCCAGTTGCTTCCAGGATGTTGCAAGGCCCGGAACCATATTTCCGTCCAGATCATAGTGGATCAGGCTGTCGTATATCTGACTCTTCAGAGAATAAGAATCCGGATCGAAGGAAGGACTCAAGGTACTCAGGGCCGGTACATCCCCGGAAAAGAGAGTCACAGATAGAGATTTCTTTTTTCTGGAGCGAACGTTTCTCTTTTGTGCGATTCGAACTACATCCCCTTTGGTCTTAAGAACAATATCTTTTAGCTCCTCGGAATTCACAGAGACCTTGTGCACGGACTCGGAAGCTTCCAGAGATAAGCGATAGGATTTGTCCAGCCGGTTGATTATATCTTTGATACTGATGGCCTGTTCATCGGAAAGATCCTTGATATTGGCACCACCAGATGCGATGCTATGAACAGCACTGGTAATTTCTTCCATTGTGCTCGCATGATGTCCCATAGCATTGGCAATGTGCTCAATACTATCTCGCGTAGAATGAACGGATTGACCGATAGCATCCAGGGTTTCTACCATATCGCGGGCACTTTCCACAGCCGAATTCACATCTGATGAAGCATTGTCCACTTCCGAGGAGAGATTGTTCATCTCCTGTCTTGTACCCTGGATCAGCTGATGGATAGCTCGAGTGGAATCCTGGGACTTTTCTGCTAGCTTCTTCACTTCATCGGCCACAACAGCAAATCCCCTACCGGCATCTCCCGCTCTTGCAGCCTCAATGGCCGCATTCAAGCTGAGCAGATTGGTTTGTTCTGAGATATCGTCGATGACTTTCGTGATCTGTCCTACCTGTTCAATAGACTGACCGAGCTTCTGAATCTGCTTCTGAATACTTTCGAATACCCTGGTAATGGAAGCAACGTTCTGCCGATTTCGCTCCATTAATTCGCCACCTCGCATCGCCCGTTCGCTCATTTCCCGCGCGGCTTCAGAGGTCTTACCGGCATTTCGCACCACCTCCTGGATGGTTTCAGATACGGATTGAATGGCAGTGGATGTCTCTTCCGTGGATCCAGTCTGATCGCCTACCTGATCTACAGCCTTCTGAGCCAGTTCATTCAAGCCATTCAAACTCTCCTGAACCTCCATCACGCTATTGATCTGATGCTTCACCGCTTCCTGAATAATCCTGACATCATCCGCCAGGTTCGTCACATAGCTTTCCAGCCTCTGCGCGGTGGTGCGCAGATCCCTTATGCGATGCAG
>JBHIXQ010000167.1:0-5582 GCA_041984705.1 Leptonemataceae bacterium
CAAGGGCTCTGGCTGCACTCCGGCAGTTTTATCGATATCTAAAAGATGAGCATCGACTTGAAGAAAACCCCACCGAAAATGTAGATACACCGGAAGTTAAGAAAACTCTTCCCGATTATCTTACTGTAGAAGAAATTAAAGAGCTATTTGATTGCTTCAACGAAAAGGATCCATATGAAATGCGGGACAAAGCAATTTTTGAATTGCTCTACTCTAGCGGCTTGCGGATCTCTGAAGCCTGCAATCTTCGATTGGAAGATCTGGATCTAGAAAACCTGTTTTTGACTGTGCGCGGAAAAGGCGGGCGAGAACGACTGGTTCCCTTTGGGCAGAAGTCTCTGGAAGTGATTCAGGATTATATGGACAATGCCAGGGAAAAGATTTTGAAATCCCGATACAGCCAGTACCTGTTCATCAGCAAGAAAGGGGATCTTCTGAATCGAAAGTCTGTCTGGCGTTTGCTCAAGAAATACATCTCTCGCACAGGTATTAAGAAACCGGTTACTCCTCATACCTTTCGCCACAGCTTTGCAACACATCTCATCGAGAACAATGCCGATCTGCGAAGCGTTCAAGAGCTCCTGGGACACCTGGATATTTCTACCACTCAGATCTATACTCACATGGCCAGTCGCACCCTGAAAGAAGTGCACAAGAAATTCCATCCCCGGGGCTGAAGCCCCGGTCTTTCGCAGCGGTTCAGATCCATAGTCGCTGTAATTTAACTGTAACGAATTCGCAAGCCTTATCCGGGGTACAACCAGGTGGAAGCCAGGCGGTCCGGTTTTAGGCTAATTTCCATCTCATTTCCCTTGTTCAGCGGAAATTCCCCGATCTACGTTCCCTGATCGAGCAGGCCGGAATCAGCTCAAAGCAGACTGAAACGACCCGAAGCCCTAATTCTCACGGATTAAGCCCATCGCGGGAGATCCATCCGAATGGGGTTTAGACTGCCAAATCCGCAAATTAAGAGATGATTTTTTTGTGGAAATCTATAGAGAGAAAATGTAGTACGTACGTCAGGCAAGTATGCCGGCCGAAGCGGTAATGGCTCCGGTTTCAGGAGGACTTATGAAAAAGTTACTGGTTATAGCATCTATTTGCGCGCTCTCCACATCCTGCAGTTTGCTGGGTCTGGAAGAGGAGGACGATAACAGTCAGCTTCAGGCACTGGCCCTGTGGGCATTGCTACAGCCCAGAACTAGCTGCACCAACAATTCCGGTATGGTGGTTTGCATTCCGCCAGGATTTGTCACGAACTAGGGGGGAATTATGAATAAGAAATGGATTTTTGGGACGTTGGCTCTGCTTGCCTTTCTGGGTGCATCCATCACAATTTACGAAGTTAAGACTTATCGAATTGATCGACCTCTTGAGCTAAGGCTGGATGTATCTGGCATCAAGGAAGCCCAGGGCGCCGAGAATGCCTGGGGTGGCGTTCGCCAGTCTGTAACCTGGGCGAATGCGAATTCCAGTTTGATTGATTCAATTTTGACGGGGCTCAACAATGCCAGCTTTTTTCAGTGGCCCAACGGAACTACGGTCGCAAGAGTGAATGTTCAGTTAGGGACGTTCACTGGAAAAATACATGTAACAAAGAATGCCAGTTCCACTTACAGCGTGACTTGTTCTGCCTGTGGCTCTGCTAAAGGCTTCAAGCACAGGCTAATCATCTGGCGACAGTCTGATGATGCAAAGGCACTGGAGCTATTTTTCAATGACTATGGTGATGTTTCCGGCTCCGGTGCACTGGTCATCTACAGGACAAACATCTTGAATCCCTCTCAGTTCAACGGAAACGATACCTATGTAGAAAGCTGGGTGCAATCCGGGGCCAGCGGGAATATTCAAACATATAGCTGGAGTAATGGTCCTCTGAGTAGTGGGGGGCCCACAGATAAGGCGCGAATCTTCCTTGAGACCATGGATAGCGGCAATCTACTATGCGTTCAGGGGATCATTCGCCTTAACTCTACTGCCGCCACAGAATTTCGAAATGCCGCTCCGTCTGCCGGCTGTAATGGCGCTCAGAACCTGTACTATGTGATTGGATACGGTCAGAAAACAGCCAGTCCGTTTCAGACCACAGCAAAAGTAGCGATGTGGGACGGCGACAACTTTGGCACAGACGGTCGCGTATGCGATATTCCCCATGGGCTGAATTATGGTCTTTTTAATGGCAACGGTTTTATTAACGATGGTGTAGCTTCGTCATCGGTTCCTTCTGATTTTCGATCCGGCAGTGCCATTGATACATTGTTTGCCGAAATTGGAACCAATACTGGTAATAGCTACGATGATATGCAAAAGGCCACCATCGACGGGCTTAGCATTGGGTTTTTGGATCCAGGAAGCACACCGGCACCGTCCGGCGATTCAGGACCCTGATATAATCCACCCCAGGTTAGGAAAGAAGCGACAGAGAGGCCGGGTTTTCCGGCCTGTTTTTTGTACTAATGGCCGGGATGCTTTTCAGGATCCCCCAGAGCAAGTCGGAGCTTTTTTAGTGAGTTCAGGAGTTCCTGACTTTCCGTTCTAGAAAGGGATCGAAGAATTTCCCGGAAATGGCTCTGTAGTTGGTCCGGTACATCCTTTTCCAGTTTCCTACCCCGAGCAGTTAGCTTAACTCGAAAAGATCTACGATCTTCCGGGTCTGGCTCTCGAATTACCCATCCATGGTCTTCCATCCGTTTTACCATTCTTGAAATGGATGGCATATCCTGCAGTGTAAGGTCGCTGATCGCACTTGGAGATAAGCCTTCCGGGCTTTCCCAGAGGGTATTCAGAGTTTGCCATTGCTCCGGAGTCATGGCACCAAAAGGGCGCAAGGATCGACCCAGTTCTCTTCGAAATAGCATAGCGGTTCGGTTCAGATTGTAACCCAGTTGATCTTCTAATTTAAGAGCCATGGGCCCATTGAAAGAGAAGTAGTTGTCCTGACAACTTTTTTGGGGTGGAGGATAAAATAAGGTTGTGCGGACAAGTAGTTGCGCTATTAAAGTTGTCTAGACAACTAAAGGCTCTCCGGGCAGATGCTCGAAGAACCAGGAGGATTAAGATGAATAATATTCGAAATACAGACCGGGAGACTTCCAGAAGTCGGAACGTTCGATGGCTGAAAAACAGTCTGATTGGCCTGATGAGTGTGCTTTTCATACTCTTTGGAAGCTCCAAATTCTATCCATTCATGCCAACCCCGCCGGTGGCGCCGGAAGCAGGGCGCTTTATGGGTGCCCTGCTCGCCACCGGCTATGTATGGCAATTTGTAGGACTTGTGGAGATAATGGGCGGCCTGCTGTTGCTCTATCGTCCCACCCGGCTCATTGGCGCCTTGCTACTATTGCCGGTAATCGCACACATTGTTCCCTATTTGTGGATTCTGGCCCGCACCATACCGGGCATACCTATGGGATTGTTCCTGATCGGTATGGAAGTCTGGATTCTGCTTGGATATCGCCATCGTCTGGAATGGTTATACATCTCCAGGAGTGAAGGAACGCATGACGTTTCCGGGGCTGTGTAGAATTCCCGTCTTCAGAATGAAGATGCAAGCGCAGAAGCGAAGGCAAAAAGAATTGCCTTCGCCTGCCAGGCCGATTGGCAGAATCTGCGAACTCTACTGGTCCAGGCAAATATGCTCTGGGACGCTGGATTTCGAATTCTTTCGGCCTGGTCTTATCTGGTGCTGGACGGCCTAGAATACCATCATCATCCCAAAGTGAACGCTGTCTTTGCCGCTTGGCACCACATACCCATAAACTCTACCGGGAGTGGGTCCTTCAGATTCCCGGGAAAGCCAGGAGCCGCCTTCATAGGAACTTACGTGCCAGTAGGTTAACCCTGCATGGATTAGAGATGTGATCAAGTACCCCCGAAGGTTGTTGCGAAAGTTCGAATCTGAGTCCTTCTTTGAGCGAACCTTTTGCGTAATTACCGTTTTCACTGGATAGAAGCTGTCATTGTATTTCGTCAGATACTCCAGAGTAAAATAGTTATCCACCACGTTTCCGTTAAAGAAGGCCGACAGATTCAGTCCCTGCAGAAATTCGTTGGCGGATTGTCCATGATCCAGAGGGCCCTTCCAGTATTGTGGATTGTCCCATCCGATGTCTCTTCGTAGCCCTGGCATATTATCCAGGGTGCCCAGTGCATAAATCCCCTGGAGTGTCGCAAACAAAAGTCCAAATTCTTCATCTTCCGTTTCATAGAATCCGCTATAGAAAGGGATGAAGCTTCGGCCCGCTGTACCCAGAGGAGTCACGCCCTCCCGATTCAGGCGAACGATCTTCTTTCCGCCTGGAATCTCTCTTTCCAGTATGTCTTCTTTGCGAATTGTAAATGTTCCGGTGCCTGTTTCAATAACCAGAAGCTTGTCCGACTCATCAATGATTTCGCCTTCCAGAATCTGGCCACCATTCAGTCGGATTACATCTGCGGCCAGGCTACCTGAAGAAATAAGAATACTGACCAGAATCAATCTAATTGCTAACTTCATTTCCTTTTCCATCGTCCGCTCGGGAGTTATTCTATTTTCGT
The DNA here is from genome assembly GCA_041984705.1 of Leptonemataceae bacterium. GTDB lineage: Bacteria > Spirochaetota > Leptospiria > Leptospirales > Leptonemataceae > UBA3465. The sequence continues at coordinate 4,537 of JBHIXQ010000167.1, forward strand.
GATTCGGATTCCAATAAAAAAGTCTGTAAAGCAAAAGAATTGATTTTGCTTCCTGAAGTCGCAGAAGGGGTGCGCTGCAAAACTGGATGAAGATGCGAAGGACCTGTTTTCACGAGACAGAATCGCCGTACCTATGTATAGATTAATAATTGACTAACTACTAAATTTAATGATGGCCTTTGAATCCAGGATCATTTAGAACCGATCTTGAAAAGCAGATCAGGAGGAATTCGATGAATACAGCGCAACTGGGTCGGGCATTTCGCCTGACGTTTATGGCCGGAGTTCTGGCCTGCTTGATTGGCTGCTCGGCTTTTCAAGTAAGGCATATTGATGAAACCGGAAAGACCCGTACGTACGTTACAGATACCGTGTTTACAGGCACAGGAACGGTGCTGGATTGTGTAATATCTCCTTTTCACTGGGCTGTGGGCTTATTCTATTTGCAGCCCTACATTAAATCGAACGGAATCAATTATCCTAACTTCGGTGCCTCTGGATGCTTTGGAAAAGCCTATGGCGATGGAGTGACAGATTTTATGGGCCTGGCCCCGGGAATGTTGAACCCAAAAGGTGGTCCTGCCAGGGCTCAATTTGTTGATCTAAACGGTAAAGAAATCTTGATCTCCGGCGGGGCCATCGAGGTGGTGCGAGTTACCCGACGCTTGCACTTTGGCTTCAACTAATGAGGGGGTGGGCGGTCCAGTTGGACTTGGAGTGACATAATGCAAAGAGGATTGCCGGCTTTCATCGTGAACAGATATTAGAATATTTTCGTCAGATTGTAGTGCGGTAAATAGATATGCGAGCAACGGAAAAAAAAGCACTGGCGCTGGCCCTGGGGGTGGGGTACGGAATCTCTGTTCCGGCCTTCGCAGACCTGGTGGTGCTTCGATCCGGCGAAAAGCTGGAGGGCTCCGTTACCGGACAGACAATTTCCAGCGTAAATTTTGTTGGTGATGAAGGCCATGTCAGGGTCATCCCAAAATCCACAATAGCATCCATATTCTATTTCTCCCGCCAGGAAACCAGCAAGCAAGACATCA
>JBHIXQ010000167.1:5592-5883 GCA_041984705.1 Leptonemataceae bacterium
TCGTCGCACTGAAAAAAGAGGAAGCGAAGAAAGAGCGAGAAGAGAAGCTCAAGAAAAAGAGAGAAGAAGATCGTAAGCGCAGGGAAAAGGAGTTCAGGGAGAAGAAAGAGCAGGAGAGAATAGCTGAGCTGGACAGGGAACTGGAGAATCGCACGGATCTAACCGAAGAGGAGCGACGCTCTCTAGAAGAGCAAAAACGAAGAAATGCGGAGAACCAGGCAAACGACCAGGAGCGTCGACGTCTGGAAGCGCTGCGTATTGAGAAGACAAAAGGGATCATTCGCCTGTGGA
>JBHIXQ010000168.1:0-5839 GCA_041984705.1 Leptonemataceae bacterium
TACAGACCTTCGGCGATGACCAGCGAATTAGATCTTTACTGGTGCGAACCTCGATCCGAGAACGCCAGGGAACGGGAAGCCAGGAAAGAGGCATCAAGAAGGGAGGATACCGCTCATAGTAGAGATAATAAATGCCCTGGAACTTGCGAATGAAAGGACGCATCCCAAATCGAACGGTAAGTCCACAATGCTTCCAATCTGCGCCATCATTAGATTCAAATCGGTGAATTCCCCAGATAGTATGCGCAAAAAGCTGAAACTTTCCATCTGGCGTCTCTTCCGGCAACAGGAAGCTGGGATCGGCCACAACCGGTGATGCGGACGGCGGCTGTATTACGGGGCCGCCGGGGTCGGACCATTTCAGGTTGAGGAATTGCTGTAGATTCATTGACTAACCGAACAGAATATTAATCACCCTGCGAAAAAGCTTCTGAGTGCCCTGACTGTAAGGAAACCACCATAGCTCCTTCTTTAGCCCAAGCCGATCTCTAAGCACCGATTGCATATTGGTAAAGGCTCGCAATCCTTCTTTGCCGTAGACCCGGCCAATGCCGCTTTCTTTGACACCACCAAAAGGAAGATCGGACATGATATAGTTGGCATCCACATCGTTGATGCAAACGGCACCACTGATTATGCTGCGAGCCACTCTACGTGCTTTCTTTCCATTTTTAGACCATACGGATGCATTCAGTCCGTAGGCGGTAGAGTTGGCCAGATCGATGGCTTCCTCTTCGGTATTGAATTTCTGAAGTGCGATGACAGGGCCAAATGTTTCATCCTTCCATACTTTCATATCGGAAGTAACCTCGGTGACCAGGGCAGGCTTCATAAAAAGACCATCAAAGTCATCATGACGGCCACCTTCCAGCATCAGATGCGCCCCTTTCTGCTTCGCATCTTCCAGATGTTCCTGCACAATGCCCACCTGCTTTTCAAAGGTCATGGAGCCCAGGCTGGGAAAATCCTGACGAAAGCCCTGTTTGGTTTCTTTAAGCTTATCTGCCACCATTTGTGCGAACTTATCGTGGATGCTGGACTCAACCAGAACTCGCTCCACGCTAATGCAGGTCTGACCGGAGTTCGAATATCCACCCCAGATTGCAGCATTGACAGCACGCTCCAGATTCGCATCGGCAAATACCACCATGGGATCTTTACCACCGAGCTCCAGAATGCTGGGCTTGAGCATACGACCGCAGATCTCGCCGATCTTTCGGCCGGTGGCCGTAGATCCGGTAAAGCAGATCATATCTGTATCTGGATGCTCTACCAGAGCGCCACCGGTGGAGCCATCGCCTGTGGCAACGAGAAGCACATCGTCGGGAATACCGGCCTCGAGGGCCAACTCTTTAAGCTTCAGCGTGGTGGCCGGAGTTACCTCCGAAGGCTTTACAATGACTGTGTTTCCCGCCATGAGGGCCTGAAGCACGGGACCGGCAGTGAGGATAAATGGATAATTCCAGGGACTTATGACTCCCACTACTCCGCGGGGCTGAAAGTTTGTGTAGGCCGCCTTGTGCACAAAGAGCCCGGTGCTTCGCTTTTCCGGTTTTAGATATTTAGGGCCTTTCTTGCGAAAATAGTTCAGGTGCTCGGAAACGGTAAATACTTCCAGGATACCGTCCATCTCGGTTTTTCCGGTCTCTTCGCAAACCGTATGGGCAATTTCATCTTTTCGAGCAACGATTAGCTTCTGAAGCTTTTTCAGGATCTTTGCTCGCTGCTTGAGACTCAGACCGCTCCAGTCTTTGAAGGCCCGGCGAGCCCGCTTGACCAGTTCATCTACTTCCTGGGATGTAAATACAGGGACATCCGCAATCAACTCCATGGTAGCTGGATTGATGTTGGGAATAGTCCTTCTGTTTCCGTTCTGCATTTCGGCGATGGCCGGGCTCTGTGTGGTTTGCATACTGCAAACTTACAGGATGTCAGAAAAAAGATCAACGAAAAAGAGAGCGAATCACACCCATTTCCCGGTTCCGCAGAATGAGGGCACTTAGTAGATAAACGATGCCTCCCAGGCCGATGGAGCCCAGAACGATGGGCCACACACGGCTTCGGCTCTCCAGACTGCTGCGAATCAGCTCTGGTTCACTTAGTTGCCAGAAATCCAGGCCCCCCAGAAAGAAAACGGAAAGCGCCACGACACCGGCAAGAGCGATCCACAGAGGCAGCAATGCCTGCACTCTACCTGCCAAATCACTCCAGGGTATGCGATGGATCTTCTTTCGTAGAAAGAAAAGCAGAGCCATGCAGTTTAGAAAAGAAGTGGTGGAAGTACTCAGAGCCAGGGCCCCATGAGCAAGGAATGGAATCAGAATCAAGTTCAGGCTCAAATTCACAGCCACGGTAGCGGCCATGATGCGCACCGGAGTCTTTGTATCCTGGTAGGCGAAGAAGCTGGAAGTCAGAATTCGATTCATGCTATAAAAAGGCACGCCAATGCAATAAAACTGCAGAGCATGCCAGGTAGTCAGAGTAGAATCAACGGTCCACTGCCCGCCGCTAAATAGAAGATGGATAATAAACGGCCCCAGCAAATAGAGACCCAGGCCTGCCGGCACAGTAAGAAACAATGAAAATGAAATGGCACCAACCAGCTCCTGGCCATTATCGTCGCTTCCATCGGATTTCATGGCAGCCACCAGTGTTGGAAGAATAGCTGTGGAAAGAGCTACTCCTATAATGCCGGTGGGCAACTGAATCAAGCGATGCGCAAATCTAAGCCCTGGAATGGCTCCGGTATCGTCGATCAAATAGCTGGCCAGAACAATGTCCATCAGCTGGTTGATGTGAAATAGACTGGCTCCCAGAACAGCCGGCGCCATCAACGTAAGCACCTTTCGCAGAGCAGGATGCTTCCATGCAAGCTTGAGTCGAGGCCACCAGCCATGGAAATAGACGTAACCTGCCTGCATTACAATCTGTAGAAATCCGCCGCCCAGTACAATCCAGGCAAGAGCCGAAGCGTTGCCTTCCTGGGAAAGATCCAGAGGCTCTAAAATCAGAAAGCCGGCGATAAATACCAGATTGAGCAGAATCGGAGAAAGCGCCGGAAAGGAAAAGTGCTGATGGGTTTGTGCAATTCCGCTCAGTATAGCGGTCAGACTGGCAGATAGAATAAATCCGAAAAGTACCTGACTTAGATAGATTTCCAGGCCTGCCTGAGCCGGATCCTGATCCACATAAAGCGGAATGAAAAATGGAAAGATTAAGATGGCTGTGGCAACCAGACCGGTGAGGAACAATGCCAGAACTGCGATGACCGCCCCGGCTGCCTCTCGGCCCTTTTCATCCCCCTCTTTCAGCGCCTGACCATAAATGGGGATGAATGCCTGGGATAGCACACCCTCCGCCAGAAGATTCCGCAGCATGTTGGGAAGCATGTAGGCGATTTCCCAGGCCGCAGCCACAGCTCCGGTACCGAAGAAGGTTGCCTGAAAGTGATCCCGCACCAGTCCCAGGACCCGGGACAGCATGGTAAAAAAGGAAAGTTTAAGCGAATTGCGGGCCGTACGGCTCATGAAGTGGCAAGTTTTTCGTAGTAGGATGTAGATCCATCCGTTTCCACTTCAAATTCGATTTTACATGCGGGGCAAAGGTGTCGCCCGGCATGATAAATTCTGAGCTTGCTTCCGCACTGTTCACATTCCAGGATGCGATTCATTTCGGCAGGCTGGTTGGCAGACATCCTGCGAGCCGCCGATGTTTCCAGTCCGGCCCGAGCATTTCTGGCCTGGCTTGCAGAACCAGGAGCCTGATCCTTCATTCTGGCCACCGGCACTTCTACAGCTCCGGCTGCACCGGGCCTGGCTTTCGCGGCCGCGCTCCCGGATCCGGACTCAGAGAAGGCAAAGCTACGATCGTCCGTATTCTGGACCTTGCCGCTTCGGCGAGCCGCCCGATCCTTTTCAAACTCTTCTTTGAGAGAATGCTCCGTGCGCTGAAGATCTTCCATGGTTTTACCCAGGCTTTTCAGATTTCGCGTCAGTCCATCCAGGGTTTCGGAGAGTCGGCCCATGGACTGTCCCATATGAAACGCTTCTTCAGAACCGCCGGAGGCCGGGCTTCTTGAACCAGAGGATGCTGAAGAGCCACCTGCCATTCCTGCACCGGAATGCGAAGGAGGTAGAATTCCCCCTTTTACACCGGGGCTATGGCTGCCACTGGAAGCCAGGCCGGACGAAGAAGCTTCCGGCGATTGAATGGAATACTTCTCAATAACATCCAGGGATTGCACGGTTTCTGGCATGGCCGCTCGCATTTCCTCTTCTGATTGAAACACAGGAATATGCTTTGCGATGCCCAGAAATTCCAGCATCATACCCACTTCTTGCGAAGGCCGCAGGATTCCCAGCTTTAGATTTCTTTCCCGGGCCCTCTGACTTACTCGAAGAAACGAGGCCACACCGGCACTGGTCATGTATTTCAGCCCGGAAAAATCCAGACCTATGGGCTCCTGATGCTCACGCAATAGATCCATCAGGCTTCGCTCAAAGCGATGCCCGGTGCTGGAATCCAGTACTCCTCGAATTGCAAGTATTTTCATCCCTGGTCTCCGTTCTTTAGAGGGATGGCATCCAGAATATCTCGATCAATGACCCGGGGCGCTTCGTAGTTTGCATCTTCCATGATATGGCTTCGCTGGCTTCCTTCAGAATTCGCCGGAGTGCTGACATGGGCAGCACCCGGGAAAGCAGGCCATTCACTGGTTTCGTCGGTAGGTTGATTTCCTGGATTTCCGCCAGACTGCCATCCGGACACAGGTACGCTGGTGGCCTCGGATTCGAAGGGCTGATTGCTAAAACCGGCCTCTTCCAGATCCATGCTTCGATCGGCGTTTTCATCGGACCATTCGGAGAATCCAGAGCTGGAAGCGGCGGCGGCCGGAGCCGATTTTCCTTCTTTCTTCCCACCAAAGATGGTGAGTGCCAGAAGGATGCTGAGAATAAACGTCAATGCTCCATAGGCAATAAGACTGTAGGTAATGGTTCGCAGAACATTTTGCCAGTAAAGGTTCAGAATCTTGTCGATTCCATCGTTTCGCAGATACACATGCAAACTTCCGGAAGGCACATCTGCATCCGGTAGATACACGGCATAGGCTACATGAAACCGATTGGCTCGAAGATCCGGGATGTATTTTTCCAGCATGGGAATCATCCATGCCAGGGGAGCGTCCGGACGATAGGTGGTGCGTCCGATTACTTCCAGATCCAGTGGATATCTGCGCGCGTTGAGCAGTACTTCTTTGTATTTCTCTTCTGTGTAAGTAATCCCGGAGTCTTTGGCCACCCGGGCAATATCGTTGTGAGCCAGAACTCGGCCTTCCAGATCGATGAAAAAGGTTTCTTCCACTACAAATGCTCGAGCGGCCTCCTGGGAGTCCTGCACCAGCTGCTTCATGGTCTCGCACAATCCCACCAGGGCTTCCGGACTGGTGGCTTCCGAGGCCTGGGCGCCCAGAGCGACAGTAAGCTGGCTGGCCCGGCTCCGTGCTTGATTTTGCACTTCCCCTACCATTTCAGCGCCATCTCTATAGATGAAATAGCCGGCAGGCACCATCCCTACAAGAAGCATGATCGAAATGAGGAAAGATCCTCCAAGCCATTTGAACATTCGGGCAGCCATAGTCTGTATTATGATCGGCCAGTTACCCCCCTGAATGTGAAAAGAATTTGCCAGGAAATGTGCCTTTAAGAAAATCAACTCCCGTTGCATGGAAAAATTCCGAAGCTGGATTCCGCACGGTTTCGATTACCTTTCCCCGGATGAGATCAAGATTCTTCGCCGCCTACAGGCCAAAAGCCGGGATTGTTTTGAAAAGGAAGGTTTC
>JBHIXQ010000169.1:0-5805 GCA_041984705.1 Leptonemataceae bacterium
ATGATACAGGAAGGAGAGGCCTTCTCGCGAGAAATGATCCTGCGTGGAGCGTTGGAGCGATTGGTTCCCATGTTGATGACAGCGGGAACTGCCATACTGGCTCTGATGCCGGTAATCATTTCTGGAGCTGACGCCCCGGGAAAAGAAATTCTCTTTCCGGTGGCCCTGGTAATTACCGGAGGACTACTCACCTCCACCGTCCTGGATATCCTGATAACTCCGGTGCTCTACTTTCAAATTGGCAGCCGCTTTCATTCGGTAGCAAGGAGAGATGAGAATGAAATCTAATTTCTGTCACTATCCTGGTGCAATGAGCAGGGCGGTGCAAAGTTCAGTGTCCTTTATCACCATTGCTTGTTGTATCGCATTCTCGCTCTGCTTACTTGCTGGCTCATCACTTCGAGCCGAAGGTACCAATATCGCGCCGGCCCTGGAGTCCTATCTAGATCTGGCACTGAAGAACAATCCCGGAATGCGCATCGGTCCTGTGCAACTGGAAGCAGCCGAACTTCAGCTGGATTCCTTGCCGGTCTGGTACCTGCCTGATGTATACGCAGAAGCCGGATACGGAGGTGCTGCGAATTCCAGCGAAAGCAGGGTGGGGCCACTGGCCCGGCTTGTTGCGGACTGGTCATTGTGGGACGGAGGCCGCCGGCAGAGCAGGGAATCTCTGATTCGACTGAACCAGAAGCGGGCAGAGGTTCAGTCCGTACTGGCCCGGCTGGATCAGGCAAAGAGTCTGGGATTGCTCTATCTGCGAATCTGTAGACTTAGCAGTACGCTTGAAATTAAACAGAATGTACTCAGAGAATATGGAACCCTGGAGGCTCTTCTAGGGCCTCGTCTGCGAATCGGCACAGCTTCCTATTCAGACCTGGTTAACGTACGGATTCGAAGAGCTGATCTTCGTTCAGAGATACAGGACATAGTAGCCGCGATTCAAAGCCTGAAGGAACAGATGCGTTTGCAGGCTGGACTGGAAAAGGATGCTCAACTACCACCGGCGGTCCCATTGGGATTCTCCGGTCCTGTTACAGGAGCGGATGCCCACTTTGCTTCTGTGGAAAATCATCCGCTATTTGCAGGATACAGGATCGCGTTGAAATACTTCGAAGAGAAGGAGGAACTGGCCTGGAAGGAAATCTATGGTATGGACCTCTCTCTACGACTGTACGGTGGATACGGCCCGGATGTGGATGCGATAAGGCCGGAGAGAGCGGAAGCAGGAGCACAGATTCGCTTCAGGGTTCCGATCTTTGGTTCTGGAGATCGGGAGTCTGCGTATGAATCCAGAAAGAAAAGCATCGAGGCGGACCGACTGAGATGGAAGCAGGCATTGTTGGATCTGAGATCAGAAATCCAACAGAAGAGCTCGGATATGGACCGCCATAAATCAAGGATTCGAAGTCTGGAACAGCTTTCTACACAGGCGCGAAAAGCGCTGAATATTGCTTATGGAGATTTTCGCAACGGACAGAAGAGTCCTGCAGATATGATCTCTTCTATAGAGACTTATGGTGATCTACAGATGAGAAAGACGGAAAGATACTTCGAATGGCAATTACTACTTCTGGAATGTCATCTTCTGGATACCTACAGTTCGGACTTGATGGATGAGAAACCTGAAAGCGACGAAAACCCGGCGGAGGAAGAGGAGCAACCCACAGAAGAGTGATAAGAACTACGTTGTAGGGAATTCAAGCCGATGTCGGCCATCCGGATTGGAATGAAAAGAGAGAACGAATTGATTAGGAATTGAATCTAAAAAAGAGGAGAAACAAGATGAAGAATAGACAAATAATAAATAGTGGAATGATGCGAATGAGTCTGCAAATGGCAGCCATTTTCTTAATCTCATTCGCATCGCTGGTGGCCCATGAGGAGGGGCACGAAGCACCCGGCCAGATGCCTCCAGTTGGGCCTCATGGCGGAGAATACACTAAACTAACCCATCACTATGGTGAAGTAGTGATCAAGGGAAATGAGGCTACGGTCTATATCCTGGAAAAAGATGTGAAGCATGTAGCTGAAGATGCAACCAACGTTACTCTGTCATACCAGGTCCCTGGAGGAGGAAAGAAATCGGTAACTCTCTCCGCGAAGGGAGAAGGCTATTCGGGGACCCTGGAGCTTCCTTCCGGTGCTCGCAGGGTGACTCTATTTGTAGGATGCTCACTGGATGGAAAGCCGGAGCGTGGTACCATTATTTACGAGATCAAGCGTTAGGTCAAAAATAGGGGTGATTGATCTGAAGCGAGCCCCCTGGGCATGCTCAAGCTCCTGCCCTTTTCGCTCTTAAGCGTTGGGAGTTGTAGCTAGAGATATGGGACGGATCGGGGCCAGCCTGCATTTAAGTCGTATTTGCCTGTTCGCCGCACAGCGAGCGGCGCCAGGCATCTACCTTTGCCCAATCGGTGCTTTCCGCATTAGCGTCAGTCGGTTTGCGATCAAGGTCGCGACCAATAAAAACAGCGAGGTTACCTTCTTCAGGACGATCAGGGGCCGAAGAAACTCTCGACATGGAAATTCAGCTCACATTGCGACTCATTGCAGCAGGAGATAATTTCCCAGCGCTTCCTGGACCTGCCAGGCGATGAGCTCTGAGGCACGCCGAGTGGACTCCTCAATAGAAAGTCCGGTGGAAATTTCGCGTATATCTGCAAATAATTCGGAACCTTCCAGGCTGCCCCGGTCCTCCACTTTCCCACAAATTGCAATACAGGGTATTCCCCTTTCGCGGCAAAGCCGGGCCATACCGCCTGGACCTTTGCCGGACAGACTGGTGGCATCCAGTTTGCCTTCACCGGTAATTACCAGATCTGTCGTTTCCAGAAGCGCTTTCATACCAACGCTTTCGCAAAAGAATTCAAAGCCTGGATGCATTTTCGCCCCAAGAAATAACAGGGCAAATCCCAATCCGCCTGCGGCGCCCGCTCCCGGATGATCGCTCAGAGAAAGCTGATCTCTCCGGGCAGGGTTACCTTTCTGCTCTTTATTCTCGGCTGTCGTTTCTGGATCACTGTAAACAGCACCAGAGCGAAGGCTATTTTCACAGACCGCAGAAAAACTCTCCAGGGCTTTGCGATACAATGGAAATCTGCCGACAGCCAGGCCTTTCTGTCCTGCGAATCTTTGAATGGCCCCATAGTCCCCGTTCAGAGGCGAATCAACATCTGCTACAATGTGTAGCTTCGTTTTACTCAACAATTCCTTGCTGGAACCGGTGGGCCGAGTCTCGTCGATTTCAAGAAGCACATCGGCCATCGAACGTCCGGATTGGATTTTCTTCTGCAGATCAATGACCTGGTCCCGGGTCCTGAATTCGAACCCCAGGGCCTGAAGCATTCCCGCTCCGCAATCAATAGTGGCCGATCCGCCCAGTGCAATGTAGATATCCCTCGCTCCTTTCTGGAGGGCATCTTTGATTAGTTGCCCTGTTCCGTACGTAGTGGAGCGCTCCGGATCCCGCTTCTCGACCGGGATGGCGGCAAGTCCGTTGGCTGCCGCCATTTCCAGAAAGGCCCGGGGTTCTGCCCCGTCTCCTTCGCACAAATAATACTCTGAAAGAATTTCTTCGCCCAGGGCGTTCAGGGCTGGAACACGTTGAATTCTGCAATCGGACCGGTCCTGGCAAATCAAAGAAACGGTTCCTTCTCCTCCATCGCCGATGGGCTGGCTTCTGGTAATTACCTGGACTGTGGGATTTTTCTCTTCAAACAATTTGATTCCCTGACGGATGGATGCTGCCACCTCGGTCGCACTCAGGCATCCTTTGAATTTGTCAGGAGCTATCAAGATTCGCACGAATACTCTCCGGAAACGTTGCGAAGGTAGCTCATGAATCCACCCCTTTATTCCGGTAGAACTGTTCCAGAAGGTCGCTTCGTTTCAGGGAATGTCTAACCCATTGAAGCGCAAGTTCCTGTTTTTCCTCTTCGGAAAGTTGCCATTTGCTGGAAGTTCGTCTCAGTCGACCTGTTAGATCATACAGAGTAATCGCTGCGCTTACAGAAATATTAAAGCTTTCTGTAAATCCGTACATGGGAATTCTCAAAGAATAATCCGCTTTCTGCCTGGCTATCGGACTGATTCCGTCTTTTTCCGAGCCAAATACGATAGCCAGAGGTTGATTCAAATCAACATCGGGAAGTGAGATACTGGATTCATGGGGCGAAGTTGCCAGAATGGTGTAGCCTCTGGACTTCAGTTCATCGTAGCAATGCATGGTGGCTTCGAACTCTCCGGATAGGTTCCCGTTCTGATTCGCGGATTCCAGCGCAGTATGGCGCTTTATCGAAAGCCAGTGTGCGCTACCCATGGATACTCCGGTCTTCACCTGGAATGGATGACGATTTTCGATTATATGCACATCCTGCAGGCCGCAGGCTTCTGCACTGCGTAAGCAGGCGCTGGCATTATGAGGATCTACTAAATCCTCCAGGACGAGGGTAATCCACCTGGTGCGCCATTTCAGGATTTCCTGAATCCTGGTGCGCCGGGATTCTGTGAGAAAGCTCTCCAGATATTCCAGTAAACCTTGATCTACAACTTCTGCCACCGATCACTACAAAGCCGGGCGGAAAACAGATTGCAATTCTTTTCGAAAGAGGAAACCTGGAAACCTATGAAGCTAAGGGTTTCGGAAATCAAGCTGCGCAGCCGAATTCGCATGGATCCGGGAGATCTCTCGGATTTAATGAACTCAATGCGCAAATTTGGTTTGATTCACCCGGTGCTGATAGACACCGACCATCGATTGGTGGCCGGGTATCGTCGTCTCTGTGCTGCGCGGAAGCTGGGCTGGGAAAACATCGACGTACGCATTGTAGATGTAAAAAGCAAAAAAGAGAGATTACTGCTGGAGATCGAGGAAAACCGGTCTCGCAGAAATTTCAGCCCGGAGGATCTGGACAGGGCTCGCAAGCTGCTGGACAGATCGGACCGTATGGGTTTCTTTTCAGCCCTATGGTCCTCCTTTCTGGATTTTATGGAAAGAATTGTATTCTTCTTTCGAAGAGGTTCTGCCGGGGGGGAATGATTGCTGGCTATAACCAGCCTCTGCCCTCTGATTTTTATCTGAGAATGTTTCGCCGGAGCCTTCAGCTATGTTCTGGAGCCACTCGCGGTATCATTGGCACCTCTGATCCGGTGGCAGCTGGTAACGATCCTGAATTGCCGGAATCAGTGACATATTTTCCTGCCTTTTAATCATTGATTCCGTATCCACGCTCTGGAGTGTCGTAGTTATGCAGGAAACTTTTCTTGATCGATTCGAAAATTGGACGGAAACCGGGATGGCGTCCGGATTGCCTGCTCCCCTTCCTACGAAGGAGGAGGGTCTGGCCTTGCTTGCTGATGCTCCTCTGGACAGGATTCTGGAGCTAGCAGAGAAGCCGCGGCGGTTCTACTTCAAGAATCTGGTTCGTGCCCATATCCTGAACAATATCAAGAACGGGAATTGTCCCGAGGATTGCGGATACTGCGCTCAACGCAGAACTGCCGAAGGAGTGCCTCAATACACATTAAAACCTGCAGAGGAAATCCTGGAAGAGGCTCGGGCAGCCAAGAAAAATGGAGCTTTTCGCTATTGTCTGGTCACTGCCGGTCGCGGTCCTTCCCGAAGACAGATCGAGTCATTTTCCAGTGTCATTCGTCAAATCAAGTCTGAGCTGGGGCTGGAAGTATGTCTCAGTGCCGGCATCCTTACTGACCCGGAGTCTGCGAAAATGCTTCAGGAAGCAGGCCTGGATCGATACAATCATAACCTGAATACCAGCGAAGAGCATTACGGAGATATTTGCCAGA
>JBHIXQ010000170.1:0-5778 GCA_041984705.1 Leptonemataceae bacterium
TCATTATACCTATACCCTGGAACTGGTGCGAAAATCCGGGTCCACCATTCATCTCTTTGAAACCGGCTCAGAAGAAAAGATGCAAGAAGTCATCGATCTGGCCCGCAAACATCTGGATCGGCCGGTGGCCGGCTCTTTGCAAAAGCAGATTGATCTTACCCAAACACTTCGTCCCGTAGCTTCGGGGCTGCCAACGCAGGAGCAATGCACCATGGAATTCTCCGCCATCAAGGGGGTGAGCGATCCGGACGGGGGTTGCCTGCTGACCTGGAAAACCAGAGCCCATCCTGCATTCTGGCCCGTATTGTTGCTTCCTGTCATCGCCTCTTACTTTGGAATTCTACTCTGGAAGATACGCGGTTTCAGCTATAAATGGCTTTTGATACTGGGCATCTCTCTACTAATATTCGCAGGCATTGGCTACGCCGCATTACGCTCCTTTCAGGCCCGCTCCACCCTGGAGTTCCGGGCCGAGGGTCCATCCATTCGCGCCTACATCGACTCCCCTTATTTTGGACAATTCGACGAAGCGCAAATGCTTCTTGAGGATGTGGCCTTTGTGGATGCCTGGCTGGGACAGAGTACGGTCATTACGGTGTATGACCGAAATCCACTTTCCGGGGGGCTACTGGGTGCTGTAGGAGCGGTGATGAACATGAAAACCGTAATGATCTACACCGATGGTCTTCCAGCCACCGATAAGCTCCGCCTGGCGGATCTGGTAGCTTCTGCGCCGGACTGGTAGCTCGGGAATCGAGATAGTAGACGGTGAATCGCCTTCCTTAATAAGGGTCTTATGCTTTCCTCCTCGCCTAAATCAAATCCAGGATCTGATTGAAGATTCAGAAGCCCATCGGGGCTGTCGGACAACAATACGTTCCTTCAATTTGTTCCGTAAGAACTAATTCGGATCCCCCTGGGAATGGCAGGGGACCAAACTCTGTGGTAGGATAGATGTCCGCCGGGTCCTGGTCGCATTACAAGCAAATGGGCCTATCAATTGCTAATTTTTGATTGACAGGGCTTCAATTTTTGCCCATCTTTGATGGTGATTAGCAGTCGAAGGGGTTGATTGCTAAAGATATGGCAGGAAAGCAGGAAAAACCAGAAGCCTACGGCATTGAAGCCGAGGATTTAAGTCCTCGCCAGGCAGATATTCTGCGCCTGGTAGTGGATACCTATATCGAAGGCGGCCAGCCGGTTAGTAGTCTTGGCCTGGTGGACCGATACGATGTAGGGCTGAGCTCTGCATCCATTCGGCACATTCTTTCCGATCTGGAAAAGTACGGATATCTCTATGGACCTCATCGAAGCTCCGGTCGAGTTCCCACAGAAAAGGCCTATCGCTTTTACGTGGCCTCTCTGCCAGGTCGATTGCCTCCGGCCAACTTCGCAGAAGAGAAGCAGAGGTTTATCCAGAAGGAATACCTGCGACGGGAGTTCTCCATTCGCGAGATCCTGGAAGTTACCTCCAATATCCTCTCTGCCCTGACGAACTTCGCAGGAGTGATTATCGGGCCCGCTCCGGAAAGGGCAGTGCTCAAACACATTGAACTTATAGATATGGGTCAGGATGAGGTTCTGGTAGTGATTGCCACTCGTTCCGGCACGGTTTACACGAAGACCCTTTTTGTAGAGGAGCGGATTCCCCGGGATTATCTGCTTCAGATCTCCAGATTCCTGAATGAGAAGTTCAAGGGGCATGATCTGGATGAAGTGCACCGGCATCTTCTGGGTCTGGAAATACCCGGCGAAAGGGAACTCAGTGGCTATTATCAGATGCTTTCGCGCATTCTGAATGCCCACTTTGAGTCTGTGAAGGGCAAAGAGGAATTCTTTATTTCCGGCCTGGACCGACTGATCGATCAGTATGGCTCGGTGGACCTGGAAAAGATTCGCGACCTGGGCAAGCTCTACGAAGCGAAAGATATGTTTCATGGAATCTTCAAGCAGACTGTGGAGCTGGACGATGTAATGGTTCGTATCGAAGGCGATCAGGAACCTCGACTGGCCGGACTTTCCGTGCTGGCTGGCAGCTATAAAATGGGAGAGAAGACCATTGGCGCCATGGGGATTGTCGGTCCCAATCGCATGAACTATGTAGATGCAATTCGAACTATTGAATATTTGCGCATTCTGATTTCCGGTCTGATGACCAGGATGAGCAATTAAGGCTTTGAGAGCCGATTCGGATTTGAGATTATGGAAGATGCGAAAATGAAGCGATGGAACAGGAATTATAATAGTAGTTACTATCATCAGAATACCAGGATGATGAAAGAATCATGAGCATAAATGTTCAATCAGAGGAAGCAATGAATACAGAAGAAAAGAATCAGCACCAGGACCATGGTGAGTTTGGTAAGCCAGACGATCATTCTGAACCGGTAGAAGGCCAGGTGGACGAAACGGCAGAGCAGGGCAATTCCGCCGAAGGTTCGAACGATCCTCTGGAGCAGGCCCGAAAAGAGGTCCAGGAACTGAAGGATCAATGGACCCGGGAAAGAGCCGAGTTCGTAAACTATCGCAAGCGAACGCAGGATGAAATGGCCAGGTCCAGAGTATTTGCAGTAGTGAACTTTGTAAAAGGGCTGATCCCGGTACTGGATAACCTGGAACTGGTGCTAAGAAGCAAAAGCGATAATCCCGAAGTACAGAACTTTGTTACCGGTGTAGAAATGATCCGTAACGAATTCCTTTCCGTGCTCTCTCGGGAAAATATCAAGCCGGTGGTAGAACCCGGCGATGCATTCGATCCTAATTTTATGGAAGCGCTGGATCTGGCAGAAGATCCGGCGGCCACCGTAGATACAGTGAAGCAAGTATATGAGAAAGGTTGGATTCGCGACAACGATGAAGGGAATCCACAGGTAATTCGGCCGGCTCGTGTTCAGGTGGCGAAAGCTACTGCCGGGTCCGGTAAGACTGCAGGCGGCACCCCGGAAGGTGCCAGTGCTCATGCCGCTGAAGGCGCCACCGAGCCTTCAGGAGAGCATACAGGAGCCTGACTAAAACGAAATATTCCATGGGAAAAAAAGGAAGGTGAAAGATGTCTAAAGAGAAAATCATAGGTATTGACCTGGGAACAACGAATTCCTGCGTAGCCGTGATGGAAGGTGGAGAACCGGTGGTGATTGCCAACGCTGAAGGGGCAAGAACCACTCCATCCATTGTAGCATTTACGGATAAAGACACTCGTCTGGTAGGGCAGATCGCCAAGAACCAGGCCATTACCAACTCCAAAAACACCATTCGCTCCGTGAAACGATTCATGGGACGTAGATTCTCTGAAATCAAAGATGAGCAAAAATACGTATCCTACGAAGCAGTTCGATCCGGAAGCGATGGAATCAAAATCGAAACAGAGTTTGGCTCGCATACTCCTCAGGAGATTTCCGCCATTACTCTGCAAAAAATGAAGCAGACCGCAGAGGATTATCTGGGTCATTCCGTAAGCAAAGCGGTAATTACCGTTCCTGCTTATTTTAACGATGAGCAACGTCAGGCCACCAGAGATGCAGGACGCATTGCAGGTCTGGAAGTAGAACGGATCATCAACGAACCTACGGCAGCGGCCCTGGCCTATGGCCTGGATCGCAAAGATCAGAACATGAAAGTAGCGGTGTTTGACCTTGGTGGTGGAACATTCGACGTTTCTATTCTTGAGCTGGGTGACGGTGTATTCGAAGTGAAATCCACCAACGGTGATACGCACCTGGGTGGCGATGACTTCGATGAAGCGATCATGGACTGGCTTACCGAAGAGTTCAAAAAAGAATCCGGCATAGATCTCGGAAAAGACAAGATGGCCCTGCAGCGTCTGAAAGAAGCGGCGGAAAAAGCTAAAATCGAACTTTCCGGAACTACTCAGACCCAGATTAACATTCCATTTGTGACTGCCGATCAAAGCGGTCCCAAACACCTGAATCTAACTCTGAGCCGCAGCAAGTTCGATCAACTCACACAAAAGCTTGTGGATCGCACTAAAGGTCCTTGCGAAAACGCAATCAAGGATGCAGGCCTGAGCGCCTCTGAAATTGATGAGGTAATTCTTGTGGGTGGATCCACTCGAATTCCTGCCGTGCAGGCTCTGGTAAAACAGATCTTTGGTCGAGATCCGTCCAAGTCTGTGAATCCGGATGAGGTTGTGGCCGTGGGTGCTGCTATTCAAGGTGGCGTTCTTGCCGGAGAAGTATCCGACGTTCTGCTTCTGGATGTAACTCCTCTGTCTCTGGGTATCGAAACCCTGGGCGGTGTGTTTACCAAGCTGATTGAGCGAAATACCACTATTCCGACCAGGAAAAGCCAGGTGTTTTCAACGGCTGCAGACAATCAGACTGCAGTAAGTGTGCACGTTCAGCAGGGTGAACGGGAAATGGCTCGGGACAACCGAACTCTTGCCAGATTCGATCTGGTGGGAATTCCGCCGGCTCCCAGGGGAGTACCTCAAATCGAAGTAACATTCGATATCGATGCAAACGGTATTGTGCACGTATCTGCCAAAGATATGGGCACCGGAAAAGAGCAAAAAATCCGCGTAGAAACTACCAGTGGTCTTTCAGAAGATGAGATCAACAAGATGGTGAAAGAAGCGGAAGAGAATGCAGGTAAGGACAAGGAAGCCCGGGAAGCGGCGGAAGCTCGCAACGAAGCGGATTCCCTGACCTACAGCCTGGAAAAAGCAATCTCCGATGCAGGCGATAAGGTAGAGGCGGCTGACAAAGAGCAGGCCGAAGATGTGATCAAGAGAACCAGAGAAGCTCTGGAAACCGATGACCTTGAGAAAATCAAAGCGGCTCGGGATGAAATCCAGAAAGTCTCTATGGAACTTGGCCAGAAGCTTTATGAAGCAAGCCAGGCCGGCCAGGCCCAGGAGGGCGGCGCCGAGTCAGGAGCTGAAGGTCAGCAAGAAGGCTCTTCAGATGAGAGAGTCGTAGACGCTGATTATACAGTTGTGGACGACGAAAAGAAATAAGCGAATAGCCGCAGTCTTCGGACTGCGGCTTCCTTGCTTTCAGATCAGATTTCTCTCTGGTCAGCGGTCTCCCTGGAAGGGAGAATGAGATTAATGATCCTGCGGGATCATGCAATTATTAAATATATTGGCGCATCGGCCCGAATCTCAATGAATCGAGGTCCGATTGAATTATGCGACTGGATTCGCATGGACGACTGAACGGTTAGAGAAAGGTCGAAGAAGGCCTGGTTTATTTCAGGGCTGGCAAAATCCAGCGAAGGGGAATACAGGAGTTCAGACCTGTAAGTATGGATGTAGACCTGAAAGAGAAGCCGAGCAAAGAGCATTAATAAGGTATAAGCTATGTCAGATAGAGATTATTACGAAATCCTGGGGATCCAGAAAGGAGCTACTCCAGAAGAAATCAAGAAAGCCTATCGCAAGATGGCCGTGCAATACCATCCGGACAAAAACCGGGGTAATCCTGAGGCAGAAGAGAAATTCAAGGAAGCCACAGAGGCCTATGAAGTCCTTTCCGATGAAGAAAAGCGAGCTGCCTACGATCGATTCGGAAAAGCAGGAGTCGGAGCTGGTGCCGGTGGCCCTGGCGGATTCGGTTATAAGGCCTATACAGATTTTTCCGACATCTTCGGAGATATCGGAGATATTTTCTCCGAGTTCTTTGGCGGCGGTGCAGGCTTTCAGGGTGCGGGTTTTCGCGGCAGGGGAGGCCTTCGCCGGGGAAATGATCTTCGTTACAACGTCGAGATTACCCTGGAAGAAGCTTCCACAGGAAAGGAAATAAAAGTTGAGATTCCCAG